>CAYGOX010000493.1:0-2100 GCA_964351485.1 uncultured Halioglobus sp. | reverse complement strand
ACCCGCTGACATACGTGATCGAGGTCAGTCGGGGGCTACTGGTCCACGGGCAGTTGCCCCAGCTCTCGGGCCTCCTGATTTACACGGCGATCGCATTCCTTATTGCGTGGCTGGGCTTTGCCTGGTTCCAGAAGACGCGCAGGGGCTTTGCCGATGTCCTCTGAGGCGGTGATCAGCGTGAACGGGGTGAGCAAGGCGTATCCCGTCTTTGAACGTCCCCACGATCGTCTCCTGCAGATGCTGGTCCGCGGCCGGCGTCGCTATTACACCGAGTTCTCAGCTCTGCAGGACGTCTCTTTCTCGGTGGCGCAGGGCGAAACGGTGGGCATCGTCGGTAAGAACGGCTCCGGCAAGTCGACTCTTTTGCAGATTATTTGCGGCACCCTGGAACAGTCCGCCGGTGAGGTGTCGGTGCGCGGGCGTGTGGCTGCGCTGCTCGAACTTGGCGCCGGCTTCAACCCCGAATTCACCGGCCGGGAAAACATTACCCTCTATGCCACGATCCTGGGTTTGACGGCGGAGGAACTTGAAGAGCGGTTCGACCTGATTGTGGCGTTTGCCGATATTGGGGAGTTCCTGGACCAGCCCGTGAAAACCTACTCCAGCGGGATGGTGGTCCGGCTTGCCTTTGCAGTGATCGCACACGTGGACGCCGATATCCTGGTGATCGACGAGGCGCTTGCCGTGGGCGATGCCTACTTCGTCCAGAAATGTATGCGCTTTCTAAGGGCCTTCAAGGAGCGTGGCACACTGTTGTTCGTGTCCCATGACACCGCCTCGGTCCTGGCCCTGTGTGACCGCGCTGTGTGGCTGGAGCGGGGCCAGGTGCGCGCGGTCGATGTGGCCAAGACCGTGGTCAACCAGTATCTCGAGGGTTTGTACGGCGAGGACGCTGCGCCGGTCGAGGTCGGCAGCTCACGGGCGGCCCCGGAGGATGAGCGGCCGGTGCGCGAATCGCGCGACCAGCGCGCAGACTTTATCAACCACAGTAACCTGCGCAACGATATCGAACTTCACGAGTTTGAGGTCGGTGCTGCCGGTTTCGCCGACGGGCAGGCGCGCATTACCAATGTCGAATTCCTCGAGGGCGACCGCAAGCTGAGCTGGGTTGTCGGCGGTGAATCCGTTGTGTTGCGGATCGATTGCGCGACCGATATCGCGCTGGACAGGCCGATCGTCGGCTTTCTGGTGAAGAATCGCCTGGGGCAGCCGGTGTTTGGCGACAATACCCACCTGACGTATCACGACGATCCGGTGCCCATGCCCGCCGGCTCAACGGGCGTGGCCAGTTTTACCTTTACCATGCCGGTGCTACCCGTTGGCGCGTATACGATCGATGTGTCCATCTCCAACGGGGTGCAGCAGGATCACCAGATGCTGAGCTGGCGTTACGACGTGCTCGCGTTCGATGTTCACGCCAGCTCGGTAGTTCACGGACTGATCGGCGTGCCGATGACGCGTATCGAACTGCGTGTAGAAGAGCGCTAGCGGCAATCAGGCCGCCTTGCTGCGGGCCTTTTTCTTTTTCAGCACGTCCTTGAGGAACTTGCCGGTGTAGGAGCCTTTGGTCGCGGCGACCTCTTCGGGCGTGCCCGTGGCGATGATCTGGCCGCCGCCGCTGCCACCCTCCGGTCCCAGATCCACGATCCAGTCGGCAGTTTTTATCACGTCCAGGTTGTGCTCGATAATAACGACGGTATTACCGTGGTCGCGCAGCTTGTGCAGGACTTCGAGGAGCTGCTTGATATCCTCAAAATGCAGGCCGGTCGTCGGTTCGTCGAGTATGTAGAGCGTTTGTCCGGTGTCGCGCTTGGACAGTTCACGGGAGAGTTTCACGCGCTGCGCTTCTCCCCCGGAAAGGGTCGTGGCCGCCTGCCCCAGTCGGATGTAGGACAGCCCGACGTCCATAAGCGTTTGCAGTTTGCGCGCAATGGCCGGTACCGGCTCGAAGAAATCCAGGGCGTCCTCGACGGTCATGTCCAGCACTTCGTGAATGCTCTTGCCCTTGTAGCGGATTTCGAGTGTCTCGCGGTTATAGCGCTTGCCCTTGCAGACATCGCAGGGCACGTAGATATCCGGCAGGAAGTGCATTTCCACCTT
>CAYGOX010000492.1:0-2110 GCA_964351485.1 uncultured Halioglobus sp. | reverse complement strand
ATTTCACCGACAAGACGGAGCAGTTGGTGACCGGGGTGGACACAATCCAGCGGGTGGCCTGCGCGTTTCACGTGAACGCCCTGCCCCGTGAGCTGCGTCAGGGTTTCATCACTGGCGGATTGACCGATGCGGCGCGACACCTGCATCACCTGCGTGTCGGACCCGCGCTGCAGCATCACGACCCCCTGGTAACTGTGGTGGGTCACGCTGTCGGGCACCCTGGCCATCCAGGCGAGCGCGGCGGGATCGGCATTGGGACAATCCCGGCCCAGCGCCAGCGGGGCTGACATCAGCACCAGCGCCGCCTTCCCGTTGTCGCCGGCCTGTCGCGCCGGCACGCTATCGACCGCACATTAATCCCTGATCTGTGGCACACGCGAATACGGAATCAGGCCCTGGGGAGAATTCAGCGCGGCCTGTTCGGCGTGTTCCTGCATAAGTTTGCGCATCTGTCGCTGGGCCAGTTCATCATAGGCCTGGCGGGTGGCCGGCAACAGGACGGGGATTGATTCGTTACCGAGACTGGCCTGCACGGAGGCCCCACCGAAAGCGTTCAACATACCGACATTCGAGGGACTCGCCGCCACGCGTGTACCCTCCTCGAGGGGTTCGCCGCTACCGATCAGCGCAAGCTGCTGGCCACCCAGAACGACCGTGGCTGTGACGGTGGCGGCAACGGCCAGGCTGGTGAGTGGACGTGTGATCCGCTCGCGCAGGCTCTCGCGTGGCCTGGCTGCTGCGGCATCGTCTTCCTCGGCGATGGCCTCGCGAACCCGCTCCGAAATATCCATCTGCAACAGCGACTGTGTCTGCCCACCCAACGCAGTGCTGGCGACCTGGTACCGGCTCCAGCGCTCGCGCAATTCGGTATTGCTGGTGACCTGCGACAGTACCCGTTCTATCTCGAGTTCGTTGGCCTCGTCATCCATCAACGCCGAGAGCGATTCACGTAGCCGTTCACTCATGATGACCACCTGTATCCATTTGTCTTCCCCCCGTCAGACTATAAACTTTCATTCGCTGTATTCCCGGCCAGGCCGGCCTCCGTGGTTGCCTCAGGCAACGGTTCGAGGCTCGCCTTCCACCTGCTCCTTCACCTTGATATCGATCGCCTCACGAGCCCGGAAAATGCGTGATCGCACGGTTCCTACCGGGCATCCCATAATCTCGGCGATGTCTTCATAACTCAGACCGTCAAATTCGCGCAGTGTCACGGCCGTCCTGAGATCGTCGGGCAAGCTGCTGATGGCGCCTTCCACGACCGCTTTCAACTCCGCGCCGAACAGCGCGTTCTCGGGATTCTCGATATCCCGCAACGCCCCACCGGCCTCATAGTGTTCGGCATCCTCGATCTCCACATCCGATCCCGGCGGGCGCCGCGAGCGCGACACGAGGTAGTTCTTGGCCGTGTTGATCGCAATCCGGTACAACCACGTGTAGAACGCACTGTCCCCCCGAAACCTCGGCAGCGCCCGGTAGGCCTTGATGAAGGCCTCCTGGGCAACATCCTGCACCTCATCCGCGTCACGGACATAGCGGCCGATCAGCGCGAAAATCTTGTGCTGGTACTTCAACACCAGCATGTCGAACGCGCGCGAATCACCTTTCTGTACCCTGGCGACGAGTTGCTGATCTGTCTCAGCGGCAGTCACGCCTGGTTCTCCTCCCTGGCCCCTGGCATTACTGCGTCACACACACGTGCCGACCGCAAGAATAGACACCGCGGCGCTGCAAAAGTTCTCAACGTCGCGACAGGACGCAGGCTGAGAACATCGATCTGGAACAAAGTTCCCACACGCATAGTTTTCAACTTTCCCCGGGGGTCGTATATACTTCGGCTCACTTTAATAAATCGAAGCTAAACCGTTGACCCACATCATATATTTCGCCAATAACGGCGGCAAGCGCTAGCCCCGTGCCAGATCGCCACCTTCACGACGTCCTCGTCATCGGCAGCGGCGCCGCCGGGCTCAGCCTGGCGCTCCATCTTCCCTCCCACTACCGGGTCGCCCTGCTGTCCAAGGCCGACCTCAACCAGGGCAGTACCTACTGGGCCCAGGGCGGCATGGCCGCCGTCCTCCACGACCGCGATACCATCGACTCCCATGTC
>CAYGOX010000491.1:0-2123 GCA_964351485.1 uncultured Halioglobus sp. | reverse complement strand
AGCGCCCGGGCAATGGCAACACGCTGGCGTTCACCGCCCGAGAGTTGTCCCGGACGATGTTCGAGGCGGTGCTCCATGCCCACACGCTGCAGGATGTCCCGTGCCTGGCGCGCGGCTTCGGCCCGCCCGGTGCCCCGGATCAACAGCGGCATCGCGACGTTTTCCTGCGCGTCGAATTCCGGCAGCAGGTGGTGAAACTGGTAGACGAAACCCAGGCTGCCGTTGCGCAACTCACACAGGGCTTTTTCGGACAGTGTCGCCAGGTTTTTGCCCGCCATCGTCACCGTACCGGCCGTGGGATGATCTAGCCCGCCAAGCAGGTTCAGCAACGTGGACTTGCCCGAACCGGAGGCGCCGACAATGGCGATCTTTTCACCGGGCTGCAACGCGAGGTCGACACCGGACAGCACGCTGACCTCGCGGTCGCCATCCTTGTAGACGCGGGACAATCCGTCACAGACCAGTACGGGTTCACTCATAGCGCAAAACCTCTGCCGGGGCGACGCGCGATGCGCGCAACGCCGGGTATAACGTCGCGAGAAGACTCAGCAGCAGTGACGCCGCTACCACCAGCGCCACGTCGCTCCACTGCAGCCGGGCGGGCAGCTCGCTGATGAAATAGACCGCCGGGTCGAACAGTTTGAGACCGAGCAGGTCCTCCGCGCGGCTCACAATCGAGGCGATATTCAGGGCCAACACCACGCCGAGCAGCGCGCCGATGGAACTGCCGACCAGCGCCAGCAGCAGGCCGCGCGCGCGGAACATTGCCATGATCCCGCTGGCGCGTGCCCCCATCGTGCGCAGGACCGCGATGTCACGACGCTTCTCGGTCACCGACATGACCAGCGTGGAGATAATATTGAACGCCGCCACCGCGACCACACTGAGCAGCAACAGGCTCACCATGAGCTTTTCCATGCGCACCGCGCTAAACAGCGAGCCCTGGGTCTGGCTCCAGTCGCGCACGACAAAGGCATCGCCCAGCACCGGGCGCAGGGCAGCCAGTGTCGCCGGCGCCGCGTGCAGATCCTGCGTCTTCACCTGTAATCCTTCGACGCGATCGCGCTCGCCCAGCAGCTTCTGGCCGGCCTGCAGGGGAATATAGGCCTGGTACACATCGGGCTGTGCGCCCACCTCGAAAATGCCTGTCACACGCAGGCGCTTGTTGCGCGGAAATACGCCCAGCGGGGTGACGGTAAGACGCGGCACCGTCGCATCGACATAATCGCCCACCGAAACGCTGAGCATCCGCGCCAGCGCGGCGCCGAGCACCACGTTGAAACCCGGTTCAGACAAACTCTCAAGATCGCCGTCGACCATGGATTGCGCCAGCGAGGACACACCGGCCTCCAGCGCGGGATCGATCGCCGTCAGTTGCGCACCGTGCAGGTACTGCCGGTGCGCAAGAATCACTTTCTCATCGATATACGGCGCGGCCGCGACAATGCCAGGCGCAGCCAGCAGCGTCTCGCGCAGGTCCTCCCAGTCGGCCAGGACGCCGTCGGACGCAGCCACGGTACCGTGCGGCACCAGTGAGAGTATTCGACCGCGCAGTTCACCGGCGAAGCCGTTCATGATCGACAGCACCACGATCAGGCTGGCCACGCCCAGCACCATGCCCAGCATGGAGACGGTGGCGATCAGTGAGGTGAAACGGTTGCGTTTGCGGGCGAAACTGTAGCGGGCACCGACAAACGCTGCGTAATGGGCCATGGGCAAAGGGCGCGAGCGCGCCTCAGGACTTGTCTGCGGGGTAATACAGGCCGGGGTTGGCCTTGCCGACGGCGCCGCCGCGGGTTTCCTCATCACAGCGCTTCGGGTCGCCACCGCAAATATCGCAGGCGGTATCCATACCCAGCGCGCCCATGCCGCCACAGGAGCCCTTCAGCGGGCCGCGACCGGCCATCACGCCCACCGCCATACCGGCCATCACCAGGCCGACTACCAGGATACTCAACAAAAGCTCTGCCATCGCTCGTCTTCCATCGGGTTACACGCGCCGCTCACAGGTCGCGTTGCGCAAGATACGGCGCCATTTGCTCGGTGTAACGGTGCACCAACTCGCCATCGCGCTGTGCAATGCAATATACCGCCAATGACTGTTCGCGCGCCAGCGCCAGCGC
>CAYGOX010000490.1:0-2132 GCA_964351485.1 uncultured Halioglobus sp. | reverse complement strand
ACAATGTAACCGGCCAGCACCGGCAGCACCGCACCGTTCATGGTCATGGAGACAGACACGGAATCCAGCGGAATACCGTCGAACAGCACTTTCATGTCCTCGACCGAATCGATCGCAACACCGGCTTTGCCCACGTCGCCCTTCACCCTCGGGTGATCCGAGTCGTAGCCGCGGTGTGTGGCGAGGTCGAACGCGACCGAGCTGCCCTGCCCGCCAGCAGCCAGCGCCTTGCGGTAAAACGCGTTGGACTCTTCGGCAGTTGAAAAACCTGCGTACTGACGGATTGTCCAGGGCCGGCCGGCATACATCGTGGCCTGGGGGCCGCGAATATACGGTGACATGCCCGGCATGGTATCGGTGTAAGGAAGTTCCTTGACGTCGGCGCCGGTGTACAGCGGCTTGACGGCGATATCTTCCGGCGTCTGCCAGACCAGTGCCTCAGGCGATTTGCCCTTGAGTTGTTTGGTCGCCAGAGCCGCCCAGTTTTCCGGGGTGGCATCTGCTGCATCGTAAATCTTGTTGCTCATAACCTGTTTCCGATTGTCGATTACAACTGTTTCAGGAATTGCTCAGTGCTCTTGCGGCGCCGTGTGGCGACCTCTTCAGGCGACTCCTCGACAATGACCTCGTCCGGTTCGATTTTGAAAATCGGCTGGCCCTTGCTGATGATGGTGCCGTCCGTGTCGACCAGCACTTCCTTGATCGTCCCGGAGAATGGCGCGTAGACCTTGTTGAACATCTTCATCACCTCGACGATGAACAGCGGGTCACCCGCCTCGAAGTGATCACCCTCGGAGACATAGACATCGTGCTCCGGAGTCTCACGCGAATAGAACATACCGCCGCTCTCGGCGAGAATCTCGTCGGACTTCGCGACCGGCGGCGGCACCAGCACCTTCGCCATGGCGTCCTGCAGTTCCTCGTCGAGCAGGCGCTCGGGAATGTTGATCGTGAGATCGCGATTGACTGTCAGGTCGTAGAAACCCGTGGACTCGGCAATGCTCGGCAGGATGGCGAGAATATCGGTACCGGCCTGGTACCCCAGGTGAGCGCTGCGCACCTTTTCCCACAGCGATTTGGAAAACCCTTTCGGCGCCTTGTCACTTTGCAGCAGCTTGTCCAGGTCACGCCAGTTGTCGGCATCCAGGCGGTTGTTCAGTTCGTTGTAGAACGCGACGGCCTGCTGGAGGATGTCGTGGTCGTGATCCCAGATCATGCCCGCCGCTGGCGGCTTGTCACCCGGAATGAAATCCATGTTCAGGAAGTGATAAGTGTCGGCCAGCAGCTCAATCGGGTTTTCACTCCAGCTCAACTTGCCGCGAGAGCGCTTGTAACAGCCGCGGTTGATACTCAGCCAGCCGCTGAGCATGTGCGGTTCTTCCAGCAAACGAGTCAGCGGCCGCAGCAGAAGGGTTTCTTTCAGCTGCAGCGTCTCCTGCAGTGCGCCCCGGGCGTCAGCGGCGGTTGCCGCCAGCGCAGACTTGCAAATCTCCCGGTAGGCCAGCGTCAGGTCGAGATCATTGGCGCGCTGCTTCAGCGCTCCGACCGCGGTCAGGTACGGAACGATAAACCGGGTAGTGGGCCGCGCGTTGATGTGCTGGCCGATAAACCAGTTCACCAGGCCGTAGTGAAACTCGAGGTTTGTGGCCAGGTCCTGCCCGCGCATACGCGTCTGGCGGATCGTTTCAGCCATCTGCTGGTAGGTGTCCAGCCGCGTCTCACCGACGGTCAGCAACAGCGCGATATTGGAATCGTACGCGCCGGCAAGCGTGTACTTCATGAATACGTCGGTGTCCGGGTTATGCAGGCTGATGCCCTGGTCATCGCGGATTTCGCCCTCGACGGCATCACTCCAGGATTCAATCACCCCGCCGGCGTGTGGCTGCAGCGCGGCGTTGGTCGCGTTGAGGCGCGCCTCGACGCTGTCGTTCATGCGAACCCGGCGCTCCGGCTTGGGCAGCTTCTTGCCGTGCGCGGCCAACAACACCATCGCCTCGACCAGCGACTCCACAACAAAATAATCGTTCTCGTTGTCGGGAGTGCTGAACTTCAGGGAGTAGCACAATTCGGTGACGCGTTGCTCAACCTGGATGCGCGTGTTCATTTCCATGAAGAAGTGCTGATCGCGATCC
>CAYGOX010000489.1:0-2149 GCA_964351485.1 uncultured Halioglobus sp. | reverse complement strand
GGGCTCCCTGCGCACCCTCTGATCGTCCACCTGCCGGTGGTGCTGATCCCCCTCAAGTGATAACCGGATAAAGCGTGAACTACGAAGATTTCAGACGTGAATACACTGCGCAGGGCTTGTCTGCCGATGCGCTCAGTGCGAATCCGTTGCAGCAGCTTCAGCAGTGGATGGACCAGGCGCTGAAGTCAGACCTCACCGACCCCACCGCCATGGTACTGGCAACCGTCGACGCGGCGGGCGAGCCGTGGCAGCGTATCGTGTTGTGCAAGGGGATCGATGCGCGCGGCTTCAGTTTTTTTACCAATTACGAGAGCGACAAGGCGCGGGCGATTGCGGGCAATAACGCGGTGTCGCTGCTGTTTCCGTGGAATGCGATTGATCGCCAGGTGATTGTCGCGGGTCGGGTGCGCAAACTCGAGGCGGACGAGGCGGGTGCGTATTTTGCGACAAGGCCGCGCGACAGCCAGGTGGCCGCATGGGCATCGGAGCAAAGTCGCCCCGTGAGCGACCGCGCCGCACTGGAGGCACGTTTTGCGCAACTCGCCGAACAGTTCGACGGGGCGCAGGTGCCGCTGCCGCCATTCTGGGGCGGGTTTTGCGTAGAGCCGCACAGGATTGAATTCTGGCAGGGCCGCGAAAGTCGCTTGCACGACCGGTTCCGTTACACCCGCCAGGCAGGTGGCGACTGGACGGTTGCCAGGCTCCAGCCCTGAGACAGCGCCTCGCTCAGGCGCCGCGCTGGCGGAAGTAGAACGACTCGCGCTCAATCCCGAGCAGACGCCGGCGAATGGCGTCGAGCCCGGCGGCGGCGACCATTGTCTGGAACAGCATGCGTTCCACCGGCCATTGCAGCCGCCGCGTTTGCAGCGCGTCCGCGCTACCCCATGCCAGCCACACCGTGCCCACGGGTTTGTCCTCGGTCCCGCCGTCCGGTCCCGCGATGCCCGATACGGCAATCGCGTAGTCCGCGTTGGCGCGGGTCAGTGCACCGCGCGCCATCTCCAGCACCACCGCTTCACTGACGGCGCCGTGAGACGACAGCGTATCGGCTTCAACGCCCAGCACTGATTGCTTGATGGCGTCGGCATAGGTGACAAACCCCGCCTGGAACACCGCTGACGAGCCCGGCACCTGAGTCAGTAACGAGGCGATGAGTCCGCCGGTACAGGATTCCGCCGTGGTCAGGGTGGCGCCCTGCGCACCGAGTAACTCGACCACCTTCGCCGCCATACGGGTGTCGCCCTCGCCGATAATATGGTCGCCGAACAGTTTTTCGATTGTCTCGCGACAGCGCTGCTGCGCCGGCAGCGCGGCTGCGGAGTCAATGGTGAGCTTGATCTCCAGCTGCGGTGCGCCCGCGCGAAACCCCAGCTCGACGTCCTCCGGCCAGTCCGGTACGGCATCGGTAATGAGCTGCTGTGCAGTTGACTCTCCCAGGCCGAACGTCTGCAAACGCAGGATATTGCGTTCGGCGGGCCGGTCGAGTTGTCGCGCCAGCGAATCGACGATGTCGTTCAGCATCGGGGTCAACTCCCCGGGTACGCCGGGTGTACAGATAACCCGGCAACCGTGCACGTTCAGTTCAAAGCCCGGCGCGCTGCCCACCGGGTTGTGGATCAGCGTGGCGCCGGCCGGGAGCATTGCCTGCTTCAGGTTGGCGTCGTTCAGCGTCACGTTGCGTCCGGCGCACCACTGCTCCAGGTGCGCGACCGCGCCCGGGTGCTTTTCGATGGGTACGTCGGCGACGGCCGCGAAAATCTGTGCCGTGAGGTCGTCAATGGTGGGGCCCAGGCCACCGTTGACGATCAGGATGTCCGACTGGCGCGCCATGTCTGCCATTTCGCGCTGTAACAGAGTCACGTCATCGCCCACGGTCACCTTGCGGTAGACGCCCAGCGCGAGTTCGCCGAGGCGTCTGGCGATTAGCGCGGAATTGGAGTCGATGGTATCGCCGCTCATGATCTCGTTGCCGGTCAGCAGCAGTTGAACAATGGGGTTGGCGTTGGACATGGCGCGATCTCTGGGGGATTGAGGCGCACAGCATAGCCGCAATGCTTTTGCCAAGGCAAAGTGATATAGTGACCCGGCCAAGCCGCAAGTTGTTTACGATGCGATGAATTTCTGTTACGACTGTGGCGGCCCGCTCATG
>CAYGOX010000488.1:0-2162 GCA_964351485.1 uncultured Halioglobus sp. | reverse complement strand
GGGGGCGAAGCCAACGTGGCGCTGACGGCAGAGATCGCCGACGGCTGGCTGCCCATGGGCTTTTGCCCGGGCATGATGGACATCTATGGTCCCTGGCTGGAGCGAGGTTTCCAGCGACGAGTCGGCGGCGCCCGGCCGGATCACTTCGAGATATTTGCCCCGATCCAGGTCGATCTGACCGATGATGTGCGCGCAGCGATAGACGAACGCAAGGTGCTGGCCGGCACCTACGTCGGCGGCATGGGCGTGCGTGGCAAGAATTTCCACGCCGACCAGATGGCCCGCCGCGGTTTTCCCGAGGCGGCCGAGCGTATCCAGGACCTGTTCGCCGCTGGTCGCCACGGCGAGGCGATCGCCGCCGTGCCCGATGAATACATCGAGCAGACCACACTGGTCGGCGATGCCGCCAGAATTCGCGAACACTACCGCGCCTGGGAATCGAGCGGCGCCACGGGCCTCATCCTGCACATCGGCCGTGGAGATCCGCACGCCGTCGTTCAGCTGATGGCAGGTATTGCTGAACTGCCGCGCTGAGCGCAGCCGTCAGGCACTGCACGGGCTTTTGGGGCGGCTGAGCATTAAGGACCGCTTATTTGAGCGCTAATGCACTGTGAGCAGACCCTCCAGGTCAGTACGCTGTCGTCAGCATGAATAACGACTGACAGGGGTACCCATGGATCAATCTTCACAGCCATTGCAGGGCAAAATTGCGCTCGTTACCGGTGCCAGCCGGGGTATCGGCCGGGCTATCGCACAGCGCCTGGCCACAGCCGGAGCGACGGTGGTCGTCACCGCGCGCAGCCTGGACACCGCCGCCGTGCTGCCCGGCACACTCATGGAGACGGTCAGCCTGATCGAACAGGCCGGTGGCAAGGCGCTGCCACTGGCGGCGGATCTGGATGTACCATCCCAGCGCGACAGCCTGGTCAGCAAAGCCGTCGAGGCAGCTGGCGGACTGGATATCCTGGTCAACAACGCCGGGTTTGCGCAGTACGCGCCCATCGCAACCATGAGCGATGACATTCTCGAACAGACCTTCAATCACTACCAGCGCGTCCCGATCAAGCTGGCCCAGGCCGCGATTCCCGTCATGCGCGAACGCGGTGCGGGCTGGATCGTGAACGTCGGATCGGTCACGGCGCAAATGCCCGCCGATCCCTACGATGATTTTGCCCGCTTCGGCGGGGCCACCGTCTACGCCGCGGCCAAGGCGTTTCTCAACCGGTTCACAGTCGGCCTCGCAGCTGAACTGCTCGATGACAACATTGCGGTGAACCTGGTGGCGCCCAGTACCGCGATTTCGACACCCGGCGCGGACGTCTATATTCCCGAAGAGTACCCCACTGAGCCGGTGGAGTACCTGACCGAAACCGCACTCGCACTGTGCCATTTGCCCGCGAAGCAACGCAGCGGCCTGGTGACTCACAGTCTGCACTTTCCCAAGGCAATGGGATTCCCCGTCTTCAGCCTGGACGGAAAGACACAGCTACCGCCACCCACCATTCCCGACTACGCCAACCCGAGGATAAATCCCACGGGGGAATAGCGCTATGCCCGACATCCACTACGATCCCTACGACAGGGAGCTGATGCGCGATCCCTGGGCGACGTACGCTCGGCTGCGAGACGAGGCACCGGCGTACTTCATGCCACAGTACGACGCCTGGGTGCTCTCTCGCTATGAAGATATCGCGCAGGCGTCACTCGATCGCGAGCACTACACCGCCACGCAGGGCATCGCCACCGGCAACCTGCTACAGAAAATGCTCGTGCCCGACAGCGCCTCGTTCATGAGCATGGATCCGCCGGACCACACGGTGTACCGCAAGGCGGTGTCCGCACCGTTCCGCCCTTCCTGGGTGAACCGGGTACTGACGCCGCTGATCGCAGACCGCGTCGAGGAACATGGCTCCCGCCTGCTGGCGCGCGGCGGAGGCGACGTCGTCAAGGAGTTTGGCCTGCCGGTGGCGTCACAGATCGCGGCGCGCATTGCGGGTATCCCGATGGAAGACGCGATGGAGCTGGTGCAGCAGGTAGAACAGTTCGAGCCGTACTTTCACGATGTTCCCGAGGCCGTCACCGCGGACGCGGCGGCCAGCAGCGCCAACGCCGAGGGCGCCATGACCCTGATGGAGTACTTCCTGGAACAGGTCGCACAGCAA
>CAYGOX010000487.1:0-2169 GCA_964351485.1 uncultured Halioglobus sp. | reverse complement strand
CACCTTTGAACATGGTGCTGACCGAGACCGGCGCGGCCAAGGCGGTGGGCAAGGTGCTGCCGCAGTTTGTCGGCAAGCTGACCGGCAACGCGATCCGCGTGCCTACACCCAACGTGTCCATGGCCATCCTCAACCTGACCCTCGGCCGCGATACCACGGTGGAAGAGGTCAACGAATTCATGCGCAACCAGGCACTCCACTCGCCGTTGCGCAAGCAGATCGATTACTCGGCCTCGCCCGAGATCGTATCGAGCGATTTTGTCGGTTCACGCCACGCCTGTATCTTCGACGCCCAGGCGACGATCGTGAACGGCCGGCAGGCGGTCCTGTACCTGTGGTACGACAACGAATTCGGTTACAGCTGCCAGGTGCACCGCATCCTGGAGCAGATGGCGGGCATCGATTTCGTGGTTTATCCCAAGGAAGGCCAGGCCTGAAGCGGGCGGGGAGGCCGTCTGCCTCCCCGGCGGTAAAAACCGCTGTAAAACCTCTTCAAAATCAAAGAACTTCTACCGGTAAGGTGGCCTTTTGGCCGGCCTATCCGGTATAATGCGCGCGGCCTGGAGTCCCACAAGAAGCAGTGCGGTCACGCGCGATTTCAGTCCACCCACTAACTGTTTGTTTCGATTCTGTAGGCAGATCGTATGATCAAAATCAAGCGCGGTTTGGATGTACCCATTGGGGGTGCCCCGCAGCAGACGATTGAGAATGCACCCGCCGCCCGCGCTGTCGCCCTGGTCGGTTTTGACTACCCGGGAATGAAGCCCACCATGGCGGTGAGCGAGGGCGATCGCGTCAAGCTGGGCCAGCTTCTTTTTACCGATAAGAAAACCGAGGGTGTGCGCTATACCGCGCCGGCCGCCGGCACAGTCACTGCCATCAATCGCGGTGCGCGACGCGTCCTGCAGTCGGTCGTGATCGAGGTTGACGGCGACGACGCCGAAACCTTCGCCACCTGCACGGCAGACACCTTGCCCGAGGCCGCAGCGGTCCGGGCGCAACTCATCGAGAGCGGTCTGTGGACGGCCCTGCGGACCCGGCCCTTCAGCAAGGTGCCCAAGGTGGATGCCCAGCCGGCCGCGATTTTTGTGACCGCCATGGACACCCATCCGCTGGCCGCCGACCCGGCGGTAGTGATCGCCGAACAGCCTGAGGCCTTCGTGCTTGGCCAGACCCTGCTGGCGAAACTCACCCAGGGTAACGTCTACGTATGCAGCGCCGCCGGCGCCGACGTGCCGGTATCGAGCGCCGCCAATGTGCGCCAGGAACAGTTTGCCGGGCCGCACCCGGCCGGCCTTGCCGGCACACATATTCATTTCCTCGACCCGGTCAATGCGCAGAAATCGGTCTGGACCATCGGCTACCAGGATGTCATCGCCGTGGGTCGCCTGTTTACCGATGGCCGTCTCTACACCGACCGCGTGGTCGCGCTTGCGGGCCCCCAGGTGGAACCCCCGCGCCTGCTGCGGACCCGGCTGGGCGCCGACCTGCAGGCCCTGTGTGCCGGGCAGCTCAAGAATGGAGAGAACCGGATCGTGTCCGGCAGCGTACTCGGTGGCAGGGCTGTAAAGGGTGGCACCAGCTACCTCGGCCGTTACCACAACCAGGTATCGGTGCTGCTCGAAGGACGCCAGCGTGAGTTTATGGGTTGGATGTCGCCCGGCTTCAACAAGCACTCCAACCTCGGTATTTACTTCTCGAGCTGGTTTGGCAAGAAGCTGTTGCCGATGACGACCAACACCAACGGCAGCGAGCGCGCGATGGTCCCGGTGGGCAGCTTCGAGCGCGTTGTGCCGATGGATATGCTGCCGACGCAACTGTTGCGTTCGCTGATCGTCGGCGACACCGAGATGGCCCAGGCGCTGGGCGCTCTCGAGCTGGAAGAGGAGGACCTCGCCCTGTGCAGTTACGTGTGCTCAGGCAAATACGAATACGGGCCGATATTGCGGGATAACCTGACGCGCATCGAGAAGGAGGGTTAGGCAGTGGGTCTGAGAAAGTTTTTCGATGATATGGAGCATCACTTCCAGGAGGGAGGACGCTTCCAGAAATTCTTCGCCGTTTACGAGGTGTTCGACACGTTCTTTTACGCGCCGGACAGCGTAACGCGCTCCACCGCCCACGTTCGCGATGGCGTCGACCTCAAGCGCATCATGATCACGGTATGGC
>CAYGOX010000486.1:0-2170 GCA_964351485.1 uncultured Halioglobus sp. | reverse complement strand
GCCAGCATGTGGGCGCCGTCGAGCTGTCCGTCGATGACGCCGTCCAGGAGGACCTTCCAGTTGGCCTGTGCTTCCAGCGTGACGTAGAGATCTTCGTCTTCAAAAAACCCTTTCTCGTAGGCGATGGCCAGCGGTGCCATGTCAGTGAGTTTGATGAATCCGAATTTCAGCTCGTCCTTTTCCGGTTCGCCCAGTTCTGCGCGAACACTGAAGCTGGCGATGGACAGGACGGCGCCGCCGATCAGGGCGGTGTGGGCCAGGAAAGACTTGATGGAGGAAAGTAACATTGAAATACCCCGTGGTTTCGATAGGTTGAACACCGATGGTTACCGCAGGGCCGGTAAGGCCGGGTTCGCGTGTTCTGCCGACCCGGTGATTACACATGCCGTGCCATAAACCAAAAAGGCGCTTAAAAACAATCAGATAGAGAGATTTTTGCGAAAGTCACCGCGCCGGCCCAGACACGCTTTCTGCGTTGGGGCACTTGCGTGGTGCGCAGTCGCCTCACATTGGTGCCTGTTGTCAGGCACCAATGCGGGCGAGTGCGTGAAGCGTGCTAGATTTTCAGCTGGACGGTCAGCCAGGCCTTGTCGGTATCGGCAAAGCGCGACTCGTCATCGGAAGAGAAGCTGGCGAATTTGAGTTGCAGCGTCACGTACTTGTTCACCGGCCAGGTGGCGACCAGATCGATTTCCGAACCGAAATCGGCGCTGGAATCCTCGGCGCTGAACTCGTGGTAGAACGCCCCGAGCTTGACCGGGCCCGCCGCGCCGGCGATGCCGGCGTAGATATCCTCGATACCGTCGCCAGGTGTAGCCAGGAACTTGTCAGCCCAGCCCTGGAACTTGTGCAGCGTGGCGTAGGGGGTCTTGAACCCGACGCCGTTGTCCGCGCCCAGTACTTCGTAGCCCAGCGTGAGCTTGACCTTGTCGAGTTTGAGGCCGCCCTCGACCACGTAGTAGTCGGCGTCGTAGTCCAGCGGACTGTCGGCGGCATCCGATTGTGTGGCGTAGCTGGCGCGCAGTGATGCGTTGCCGAAGGTGCCGGCGTACTCCAGGCCGTAGGTGGTGCTGGAGTTACCCACCGTGCGTCCCGCCGGGTACTTGGTGTCCTCGTCAATGTCGAACAGGTACGCAAAGCCGCGCAGTGTGTGCTGATCGGACAGTTTGTACTGTGCGATCAGGAAGTGGCTGTCGCCCTCGTGATCGGCCGGCTGCACCGGGCCGTCGTCGGGCCCGAAGATGCGGTTGATCTTGTAGACATAGGCATAGTCAATGCTGAACCCGGAGTCACCCGTGTACTGGGCGCGGAAGCTGTCGTAGGTCTGCTCGTTCTGCCGCCAGGCGACACCGCCGATGAAGCGCTGGTTGTTGTGCAGGATGCGTTGCCGTCCGAAACTGCCGGTAAAGCCGCTGTCGGCGTAGCTGACATAGGCCTGGTTCAGTTCGGTGCCGGAGGGGTCCGCAACCACGGGATACTCTGTGTTGCCGTTGAAGGTAGAGTTAAAGTCGTCGTCCCCGATGTTGGTCAGGTCGTCGAACTCGGTGAGAAACGAGAAGCCCTTGTAGTTGCCGGACTTGAAGGTGAGCCTCGAACGCAGTGTCGATGCCTCGGCTTCCTTGCCAAAGCCATCCTGGTCGACATACTCGAAGCGGTAGCGCAGGTCGAACGAAACTTTGCCGTCCGTGACCAGTTGTGTGATGTCAGACTCGGCGTGGCCCGACGTACTGCCAAGCGCGAGTGAGAGCATGGCAAGGGGCGCGGCAAGCCGGTTTTTGTTGCTGTTAAACATAGTGACTCCTCTGGTGGGCGTTAGCGACTCGCTGTGCGAGTAGTGGTGACCGCCACTGCCAAGCAACTATCGGGCCAAGCCAGATTTTGCGCGATTATGGTATATCGCGGTGCAAATTGCTCTAACTTCGGGCAGTTTCGGCTGTGCGCTGGTGCGTCTAAGGGCATGAACGCAAAACGGCTCTGTTAAGATGCGCGCGAGTCTAGTGCATGTGCTACACCTTAGGGCGTGGCCATCACCCGATGCGTTATTCGCTATGATCACCGTTCAACAATAAGAGAGAAGACGGATCAGTGAAGCAATCAAAGAGACCTTTAGCGGCGATCTGCCTGCTCGTGGCGGCGCTGCTTGTGCTGCTGGTTGTGGCGGTACCCTACA
>CAYGOX010000485.1:1100-2175 GCA_964351485.1 uncultured Halioglobus sp. | reverse complement strand
TGTTTTAATGTCGCTCTGCTGCGGGACGGCGCGAAGCTGTTTACCAGGCACCGAATCACCGGTAACGACGGCACTTCCACCTTCGAGCTAGAGCAAGAGGTATTTGGCGGCGCCAGTTACAAGGGCCAACCGGCGCGTCAGGTGGTCGTCGATCTCCAGAGCACCGGTGACGCAGCAGCCACAGCTCGCTTGGAGTCTTTCATCCAGGTGGCAGGAGCAATGATGCGGGTGAGCAACCTCTATTCCAGAAACGACATATTTACCCCGCAGAGTGCCACAATCGAAATCAGCTTTAATCCACCACAGCTTGAGCGCTTTGACCTTAACCCGGGACAGAGTTACAGCCAGACCTATGACGTGGATGAGACGACTACGGCCGAGGGCCAAACGTTTACCCAATCGATCCAAATTTCGGAAACGACCACTTACATCGGACGACGGACCATCAATGTACCGGCCGGTACCTTTGATACCTGTTTGTTCGAAACTGATAGCAGGACCGTCGGGATCTTTCCCATTGGCAGCACGACCCGCTCCTGGTACGGCGTCGGTACCAGCGTGCTGATCAAGGAAATTGATGACCAAGGCGCTGACGGCACAACCACGACCCTTCTTCTGGAGGCGAAAATCAACGGTCAGTCAATCTGAACACAGATCGGCCAAGCGACTGAAGCGCGTCGACATTCGTGGCTCGGCTGTCCTTCTGATTCTCTCCCAATTCCTATTTTCGAGAAGCCCGCCAGCGCGGGCTTTTTTGTAGCCGCCTTTACCCGTATTCATCCTCCGCCCTCTCCGCAAGGGGCTAGTATGTCAGCGACGTCAAAAAAGGCTTGACCTCATGTTAACTTGAGGTTTTAAGCTTGCCACCAATCCAACTGAGTAGAGAAAAATCATGTACCGGGAACAATTGAATAAAGTTGGCGCTTACGGCCCAAGCAAGACCGATGCTTGCTTCATCGATCAGACCAGGTATGGGTCGAATGTGCCAAACATCACGGCGACCTGCCACAACCACGCTACCGGCGCGCAGCCTGGAAGAAGGAGCAATCCAATGACACCCGAGTTCAATGGTATC
>CAYGOX010000485.1:0-1090 GCA_964351485.1 uncultured Halioglobus sp. | reverse complement strand
CCCCGACGGGATGAAGCCGCTGACTGGTACCAACAAGTACTTGGCTTTCGCGTGGTGACGAAACTTCTGCCCTGGGCCACACCCTCAGGCCCCCTCACCCTTGAAGACAGCAGTGGCCGCATACACCTGGCCCTGTTCGAGCGCCCCGACGCTGTTGCGTCCAGTGCGCTTGCCTTCGGCGCCGATGGCGAAGCCTTTGTTCAATGGCACCGCCACCTGCAACGCCATGGACTGGAGGTAGAGATAAGTGATCACGATTTTTCATGGTCGCTGTACTTTCGCGACCCTTATGACAACCGGCACGAAATTTCGACCTTCGATTACGCCACCGTAGCCACCCTGATGCAAAAGGAGAGCCCCCATGACCGGCCCGCTGACTGACTTTCCTATCACGGACATCGTACTTGTCGCCGTACTGCTGCCGCTGGCAGTGACGATTCTGCAGGCATTGAAGTGGGAGAGAAGGAGCACGCCTTGGGCCACCCGGGCTATTAGAGGTAGTCTTTTTGGCCGCTGCGCCCGATGCGAGAATGCCGGCCAGACCCGCACTCTCCAGACCTTCATTGCGAATGAACTGCTTGCGCAAGGACTGCGTATCAGCTATGACGCAAAAAGGAGAGACGAAAGTGAAACCCGTTAACTTGGCACTTATATTGTTTTGTGTGTTTGCCATCGGCTTGCCCATCCTGGGAATGCAAAACAACCCTCACCCAAAAGAAGGCGCTTGCATCGGTGACTGCTACAACAACTGGGTGGAAGAGACAGGCGGCATATTACAAATAGCACGTGCCCAGGCTGCTGCGAGAGCAGAAGCCTCACCTGAGGAGCTCGGCAAAGCGGCTTATGTTGGCTGCGTCGCCTGTCACGGTGCCGGCGGCGAGGGCGGTGTCGGGCCGCAACTGGCGGGCCAGAGTGCCACTGATATTGCCGGCAAGCTGTTACGCTACAAGAACGGTGAAACGATAGGCGGTCAGAGTAACCTGATGTGGTCCCAGGCCGCGCAGTTATCCGATGATGATATCGACAACCTCGCCGCCTTCATTGCAACGCTCTAACCGCGACCTGAAATTGCACCCTGCTTCGTTGTTAC
>CAYGOX010000484.1:1714-2178 GCA_964351485.1 uncultured Halioglobus sp. | reverse complement strand
ACCGAAATTCGCCAGGGACAAGTTGGATTAATTGATCCTCAACGCGTTCAAGTGGCCTTGCTTGCAATCAGAAGCGGTAATCCGCAGCAAGTACGAAAGCATTGAACCACGCGAAACTGTAAACATCGTCGGTGTCTGCGCCGCCCTCCAGCGTGCGATAACCCAGACCGACTTTCCAGCTATCGCTCACCTCATAGTTCAGGCGCACACCCAGATCGATCGCACGACCCGGCCCACCGGCCAGGCCGTCAAGGTCGGCTGACACAGACCAGTCATCGCCGAAGCGATACTCGCCAGCCAGATACAGCAGCGGCACCAGTCCAATGTCATCATCGCTACTGTTAGTGTCCCCCTGCGCCAGCTCGATTTTCGCGTCGCGCACCTTCAAAGTAGCGCCAACCCAGAAATCCCACGCTTGCCGCTGAACCAGATGATAGCGATATCCCAGCCGCCACGAGTTAAAT
>CAYGOX010000484.1:720-1658 GCA_964351485.1 uncultured Halioglobus sp. | reverse complement strand
CCGACCTTTTTCGCTGTATGACAAGGGCGCATACAAAAATCGGACACCATGTTTTTCATTGATGTTCCAGCTACCCTCCACGCGCACGGCGGGCCACGGGCCGGAACCCGCGACGTCCTGCAGGGAAAATTTGGTGCCCTGCTCATCGTTTGGAATCTGAACCTTGTTCTTTTCCTGCCACACCGCACCCAGTTCGAGGTGAAGATTAAAGGGCTTACCCTGCGCAGTTGCCAATGGCGCTGACAGCAGCATGGCCAGACCAGTAGTGATCAGCACTGCGTTAAGACGGTCAAACATTAAAGCATCCTCATGCATGAGTGGGTTACTGAATTACAATCCGGTACGCGACTGCCCCGACAACAGATTGGCACAAGGGGCATATTTACAGAATTCGCAGTACGTTCAATCAGCTCTCAAGCGTGCCGTTATCCGGCACAGTTGTAATGTAATGCACCATCCGGTTCTAGCAACATGACCAATTGAGGGCGCATTATTCTACTATCCGATCTCAAGCAACCGCCCCTCCACTCAACAAACGCACTCACCCTCAGATCACGATTTGAGTGAATCTTTACTTCAACCTTCTTGATCGTAGAATAGATGACCAGCCCCGCTATCCTAACAGGAATGCCGATTTGCCGAGGAAGAAAGGGTCACCGCTGAGCGCCAACACTGAATTTTCCAAGGAGGAAATTGCAGAGTTGATAGACATATTCCTGGCAGTGGAAGGCCCCGATATTGTGGCGCAAAAGGGCCAATATGCTTTGATAAAACCCTATTTTTCTCCGACCGTCGTGGGTCTCGAGAATATTCCGGAAGAGCCGACGCTGTTCATCGGTAATCACGCGATGTTCGCATTGGACGCTTTCATCTTGCTACCCACCGTTTACCACGAGACCGGCCGTTTCCTGCGACCGATGGCAGACAACATCTGGTTT
>CAYGOX010000484.1:0-686 GCA_964351485.1 uncultured Halioglobus sp. | reverse complement strand
CACCCGGAAGTCTGTGGAGCACTGATGGATGCCGGCCAGGATTTACTCGTTTTCCCAGGCGGTGCAGCTGAAGCCAACAAGACCGCCAGCGAGCGATACCATCTGGTATGGCGCGAGCGCTACGGCTTTCTCCGCCTGGCCGCCAAGCACGGTTACAACATCACCCCCTTTGCCATGGTCGGCCCGGACGACGGCTGGGATCATATAATCGAGGGAGAGGATATTCTGCACAGCAAGTTGGTGAAGCTGCTGCAGGGTATGGGCCTGTTCAACGGACTGCGGGATGATATCGTTCCACCGCTGCCGCGCGGTGTGCTCAGTACCTGGTTACCCAAGCCACAGCGCTGTTTTCTGGCATTTGGTGAGCCCATAGATATTCCCGACCGGCGCGGAAAGAAAGGGCTCGGCGAGCGTATCCAAAAGTCTCTGCGCAATCAGGTTGCCAGCCGGGTTGAAAAGCTCGTCGATGAGATGCTCGACATGCGCAGACAGCACCGGTCAGAAGAAAGCGCGCTTCGAAGACTTCTAACGCGGTAGGTGTCTTGTCGGTACTGGCAACTTAACGCATTGAAACCAAATAGTGACAGCGCGACATTTGAGGCAACCGCCCTGCTCCATTGTGCAAACGTAAGGTAGGTGTTCATGGGCTGATTCCAGCCCGGATCGATGCGTTAACTTGTGAGTGC
>CAYGOX010000483.1:1894-2202 GCA_964351485.1 uncultured Halioglobus sp. | reverse complement strand
CACGCCGTCACCGGGGGCTTTGAACTGGCCCTGGCCTGTGACGTGCTGATCGCATCGGAATACGCGCGCTTTGCCGACACACACGCTCGCGTCGGCATTCTCCCGGGGTGGGGACTCAGCCAGAAACTGCCGCGCCTGATCGGACTGTCGCGCGCCAAGGAAATTTCGCTGACCGGCGCGCCGGTGTTTGCACAGCAGGCCTACGAGTGGGGGCTGGTGAACCACGTGGTGCCCGCAGACGAACTGATGCTGCGCGCCACGACGATTGCCGAGAATATGTGCGCCTGTATTCCCGAGGTGATGCTCGC
>CAYGOX010000483.1:0-1838 GCA_964351485.1 uncultured Halioglobus sp. | reverse complement strand
TACCGCGACATGATCGACGAGGGCTATTCCATGCCGCTCAACGAAGCCCTGGTGTGGGAGGAAGAAAAAGCGATCGAGTCGGCGCGCCGGGCATCGGCCGCCATGATCGAGCAGCGCCGCCAGCAGGTGCTGGCCAAGGGCCGGACCGAACGCGAGCAGTCCTGAACGCGCACCGGCGCCAACGCCCCGGGAAACTGTAATGCTCGCATTCCTGCGCAAACACTACCTGCCCGATACGTTTCCATCCGGTCCCGCACTGGGGCTGGCCGGTACGGGCGTACTGGTGGCGCTGGTCACGCTGCTGCTGGAATTCTACGGCTGGCAGGGACCGTTCCTGCGCATGGCCGGCCCTGTCTTCGGGCTTGACGAACTGACGGGTAACGAACGCGTGTTCTATGCGCAGGTGTACACCAGCGCCTGCTTTTTCCTGCTGCTGGTGGTCGTGCCCTGCCTGTATCACCTGGTCGCCCCGCTGCGCGGCGACAACCCCTACGGTTTGAGCGCCGCCAATTTCGGCGACAACATGAAACGCTATTACCCGCTGCTGCTCATCATGCTGCCGGTGGTGTGGATCGCCTGCGGGTCGCCGAGCTTCAACCAGTTTTACCCGCTGTACAATCCGGAAACACTGCGCATGTTCCTGGTCTATGAGGCCATTTACCTGACGCAGTTTTTCGCGGTGGAATTTTTCTACCGGGGGTTTTGCCTGTTTCGCTTCGAACGCATCGCGCCGGGTGCGGCCATCTTTATCATGGTCATTCCCTACGCGCTGCTGCACATCCACAAGCCCTTCCCGGAAGCGCTCGGTTCCGTGGTCGCGGGGCTGGTGCTGGGCGCGCTGGCGCTCAAGAGCCGGTCGATCTGGCCCGGCGTTCTCACCCACTGCGCGGTGGCGTTCTCGGCGGATTTCTTCTCTTTGTGGCGTTCCGGGCGGCTCTGGGAACTGCTCGGCTGATCAGGCCAGCAGCGCCTCGAGGCCGCGCTCGATACACCACATCGCTGACAACGCACCCAGCACATAGACGGGAATGGGCAGCAGCCGCTCCTGGTACGGCGCGAGCGGTTTGCGTACCACGTACCACACGGCCAGGATAGCGAGGATGAATGCGATCTGGCCCAGTTCGATTCCAATGTTGAAAAACAAAAGCGCCAGGGGCACGTTGTCCTGCGGCAGCCCCGTTTCCGCGAGCGCGCCGGCAAAACCCATTCCGTGCAACAGGCCAAAGCCGCCGGCCAGCCACCACGGGTGACGCCACAGCAGGTCGGTGCGCGTGCGCCGCGTCCGCTAGAAAGCGGCGTCAGCTCAGTTTCTGGCCCAGCTCGTCAAAGGTGCGTTCGCGCTCCAGCTGTACCACCGCGTTGCGACGCACCTTCTCGAAGATGGCGGCAAACTTGTCGCGCTCGGGCACGGAAAGCGGAGCCATCAGGAAGGCGCTGCGCTGGCGGCTGGCTTCCTGGATGATCTCGATCAGCCGCGCCCCTTCTTCGGTGGGCGTGAAACGTCCGTGACGGCGTCCCGGCTTGCCACTGCGCTCCACCAGCCCGCGTTCGATCAGGGCTGTCACCGTACGGCCGGCCTGGCTGTGATCGCGGTCCAGCCTGGAGACCAGCGTATTCCAGTCGATTGGCGAATCGAGGGATATCTCGTTAAGCACCCAAGTTTCAAAATTTGACAGGTTTGTCAGCCGCTTGAACGTCAAAGCTCCACTTCGACTGAAGTAGGCCGAAAGCGTCATGAGTGGTGACAGGATACGGGCCCGCTCGATCACGATCGGGTTCCCTGCATTGGGTTCGTAATCGGGGTCTGCTTCGAAAGGATTGAGCGATTTGACATCGCT
>CAYGOX010000482.1:0-2204 GCA_964351485.1 uncultured Halioglobus sp. | reverse complement strand
GTAGCGGTCGAAGACCACAGCCTTCACGCCGCTGCGGGTCAGCACGTCGGCGCAGCCCAGCCCCGCGGGACCGGCGCCGATAATGGCGACCTTCTTGTCGGTGGGCACCACGTCGGACAGGTCCGGGCGCCAGCCCATGGCCAGCGCGGTGTCGGTGATGTACTTCTCCGACGCGCCGATAGTGACCGCGCCGAAACCGTCGTTGAGGGTACAGGCGCCTTCACAGAGCCGGTCCTGCGGACACACGCGGCCGCACACCTCGGGCAGCGTGTTGGTCTGGTGGCTCAACTCGGCCGCCTCGAACAGGTTGCCCTCGCTCACCAGCTTGAGCCAGTCGGGAATGTAGTTGTGCACGGGGCACTTCCACTCGCAGTACGGGTTACCGCAGGCCAGGCAGCGGTGCGATTGCTCGGCCACTGCCTCCTCGGTGAAGGGCTCGTAGATCTCCACGTACTCGCTCTTGCGAGCGCGCAGCGTCTTCTTCTTGGGATCCTCTCGGCCCAGGTCGATAAACTGGAACTTGTTGTTCAGTCGTTTGCTCATTTCTCGTCCCTGCTCACTGCGTCAGTCGGTATTGCGCAGTCGCGACAACAGCCGGTCGAGATCGGCCGCTTTGGGTTTAACCAACCAGAACTTGCCCACGTAATCCTCGAAGCTCTCGAGCAGCTGGGCGCCCCATTCCGAACCGGTTTCTGCCACGTGCTCGGTGATCTTCTGGCGCAGGTGGTAACGGTACGGCTCCATGTCTTCGGTGCTCAGGCGGTGGATCTCCACCAGCTCGCTGTTGAAGCGGTCGATGAAGGAGCGATCCTGGTCCAGCACGTAGGCGAAGCCGCCGGTCATGCCGGCGCCGAAGTTCACCCCGGTCGGGCCCAGCACGGTGACGGTGCCGCCAGTCATGTATTCACAGCAGTGATCCCCGGCGCCCTCGACGACCGCGTCACAGCCGCTATTGCGCACCGCGAAACGCTCGCCGGCGATGCCCGCCGCGAACAGTTTGCCACCGGTGGCGCCATACAGGCAGGTGTTGCCGATGATGGCTGTCTCCTGCGACTTGTACTGGCTGTCGGGGGCGGGGTGCACCACCAGCTGGCCGCCGGCCATGCCCTTGCCCACGTAGTCGTTGGAATCGCCTTCGAGGTACATGTGCAGACCGCCGGCGTTCCAGACGCCGAAGCTCTGCCCGGCCGTGCCCTTGAGGCGCAGCACGATGGGGTTCTCCGCCATGCCGGTGTTGCCATAGCGCCGGGCGATCACGCCCGACAGGCGCGCGCCGATAGAGCGGTCGCAGTTGGTCACGGTGTAGTGGAACTCGCCACCGGCCTGGTTCTCGATCGCCTCCAGGGTGTCGGCGACCATCTGCTCGGCCATCACGCCCTTGTCGAAGGGATCGTTGGCCGCTACCTGGCAGTACTCGGGCTGGCCTTCGAAGGCCGCATCCTTGTACAGGATGGGGGAGAGATCCAGGCCCGCCTGCTTCTCGGTGGTGCCCGGCAGGCACTCCAGCAGGTCGGTCCGGCCAATCAGGTCCTGAAGGGAACGCACACCCAGTTTCGCCAGCCACTCGCGGGTTTCCATGGCCACGAAGGTGAAGAAATTCACCACCATCTGCACGGTGCCGTTGAAGTGGTCGTCGCGCAGCTCCTGGTGCTGGGTAGCAACACCAGTCGCGCAGTTATTGAGGTGGCAGATACGTAAGTACTTACATCCAAGGGCGACCATGGGCGCTGTACCGAAGCCGAAGCTCTCTGCGCCGAGGATCGCTGCCTTGATTACATCCAGGCCGGTCTTGAGGCCGCCGTCGGCCTGCAGCCGGATCATGCCGCGCAGGCCGTTGCCGCGCAGGGTCTGCTGCACCTCGGCCAGGCCCAGCTCGAAGGGCGAGCCGGCGTAGCGGATAGAGGTGAGCGGGCTCGCGGCGGTGCCGCCGTCGTAGCCGGAAATGGTAATGAGGTCGGCGTAGGCCTTGGCCACGCCCGCCGCGATGGTGCCCACGCCGGGCTCGGACACCAGCTTCACCGACACCAGCGCCTGCGGGTTGACCTGCTTGAGGTCGAAGATGAGCTGCGCCAGATCCTCGATGGAATAGATGTCGTGGTGCGGCGGCGGGGAGATCAGGGTCACGCCCGGCGTCGAATGCCGCAGCCGCGCGATCAACTCCGTAACCTTCATACCCGGCAACTGCCCGCCCTCGCCGGGCTTGG
>CAYGOX010000481.1:1808-2206 GCA_964351485.1 uncultured Halioglobus sp. | reverse complement strand
GGCGGCGCATGCTGCCCAAGGTGGTGCACATTATCGTCATCGCGTGTGTGATCGGCTGCTCCGCCCTGGGACGGGCGGAGGCGGTGCTGGCCTCTATCGGCGTGGGCATCGATGCCCAGATGGGTAGCTGGGGCAACATGATCAACGGCGCCCGGTCCGAGCTGTCCCGCGAGCCCACGGTATGGTGGACGCTGAGCGGGGCGTTTTTCTATATGTTCATCCTGGTCCTGTGCGCCAACCTGTTTTCCGATCTCGTGCGCGATGCCTTCGATCCGCGCACCGGCCTCAAGAGGAGCGGCGCATGAGTGCGGATCAGGCGGTGCGCATGCAGGTCAGGAACCTGCGCGTCAGCGTGGCCGAGACGGGTGAAATGATTCTCAAGGGGGTGGACTTCGATC
>CAYGOX010000481.1:0-1798 GCA_964351485.1 uncultured Halioglobus sp. | reverse complement strand
GCGCATCTTTGCGCTGGTGGGGGAGTCCGGCAGCGGCAAGTCCGTGACGTCGCTGGCCGCCATGCGCCTGCTGCCCGAGGCGTTGCAGATTACCTCCGGTGATGTCCGGATCGGCGAGCACGACGTGTTCTCGCTGCCCGAGTCGAAAATGCGTTCAGTGCGCGGCCGCAAGGTGGCCATGATTTTCCAGAACGCCATGACCTCCCTCAACCCGGTCCAGAGTGTCGGTCAGCAGGTCGCCGAAACCCTGCAGTTGCACACGGCAACACGGGGCGAGGCACTGCGGGCCCGGGTGGAGCAGCTGTTTGCAGAGGTAGGTATTCCCGATCCGGCCGATCGCTACGACTTCTATCCCCACCAGATGTCCGGGGGACAGCAGCAGCGCGTCATGATCGCCATGGCGCTGGCCTGTGAGCCCGATATTCTCATCGCCGACGAGCCGACCACGGCGCTGGATGTCACGATCCAGGAGCAGGTACTGCGGCTGATTCGCGGGTTGACCCAGAGCCGCCAGCTCGCGGTCCTGCTGATAACTCACGACATGGGCGTGGTGCGCAACACGGCCGACGACGTGGCCGTGATGTATCGCGGCCAGATTATCGAGCAGGCGCCGGTCGAAAAATTCTTCTGGCACCCGCGCGAGGCCTACAGCAAGCGCCTGATCGAGGCGCTGCCCAACCTCAGCACATTTCGCGAGCCGGCGGCCGACGATCCGCTGTTGCAGCTGGAGGACGTCGCAGTGTACTTCCCGATCCGCAAGGGCATCCTGCAGCGGGTGGTGGATCACACCCGGGCGGTCGACGGGGTGTCGCTGACGATCGATCGCGCAGAAACCTATGCGCTGGTGGGTGAATCCGGCAGTGGCAAGTCGACCCTCGGTCGGGCCATCCTGAATCTCGAAACCGTGCATGCCGGCCGCATCGTCTTCCAGGGCGCGGTGATCAGTGAACTCGGTCGCAACGCGATGTTGCCTTTCCGCCGCAAGATACAGGTGATTTTCCAGAACCCGCACTCGTCGATGAATCCGCGCATGACCGTGCGGCAGATTATCACCGAGGGCATGGCCAGCCTCGGGGTGCTGGACGACGACGAGGCACGCAACGAGCGCGCCGATGCGCTGCTCGCCCGGGTGCAGCTCGGCGCGGCGTACGGTCATCGCTACCCCCATGAACTCTCGGGCGGCCAACTCCAGCGGGTGGCGATTGCGCGGGCGCTCGCGGTGGATCCCGAGCTGATCATCTGCGATGAGCCGACCAGCGCGCTGGACGTGTCCATTCGCGCCGAAGTGCTCGACCTGCTGCACGAGCTGCAGCGCGAGTTCAGCGTCTCCTACCTGTTCATCACCCACGACCTGTCCATCGTGCCCGGCCTGGCGCACCGGGTGGGCGTGATGCGCGCGGGCAAGATGGTGGAGCAGGGCTCGGCGGAAAAAATCCTCACGGAGCCGGAAGACCCCTACACCCAGGCGCTGCTCAAGGCGGTACCGCGCGTAGAGCGGCGTCGTCGGCCTCGCAACTGATCCTTCTCCATTTGCGCGACACCCTGGCCAGCACCCCGCTCAATTAGCGTGGCGAAGCCCGGAATTGCCTGGCCTGTTCCGGGCACGCCAAAAAGCGCACATCCATGTGCAGGCTCGGGTGGCGACGTCCTGTCGCCACACGGCCCGGAACAGGCCAGGCAATCCCGGGCTTCTTCAGTCAACTGTCAGTGCGCTGACCAGGGTGGCGCTTGTCTCTCTTCCAAGCGGCATGAAATTGGTTGTGCCTTGCAGTAGAATGGCCGCCGCCTGATCGAGCCG
>CAYGOX010000480.1:0-2208 GCA_964351485.1 uncultured Halioglobus sp. | reverse complement strand
CCTGTGGTGGCGGCGGTGGCGGTTCCGACCCGGTCGCGCAGAACCCCGTCACGCCCAACGCCAACACTGCCGAGCCCGAACTGCTGAGTTTCGCCGAAGACATCGAGCCGATCTTCCAGGCGCGCTGCACGGGGGGCCACAACGATGGCGAAAACCCGTTGGCGCCGTTCTCTCTGGAAGGTGAAGAGCGGGCCAATGCCTTCAAGTCGGCCATCCACTTCGCCATCGACGGCAACACCATGCCACCGCAGGGTGTGGCCCAACTCACCAACAGCGAGCGCGCCAGGATACTGGCCTGGGCCACGGGGCAACCGTACGACGCTACCGAAGAAATCATCCGCGTCTCGCTGATCGAACCGCTGGCCTGGGACATCCAGCCGGAGAATCGCGATGTGTGGCTGGAACACCGGCCCGACGAGGTCGACTGCCCGCGCGACACCGGGTTCGTCGTCGAGGAAGACGAACTGGAAATCCGTACCGAGTTCTGCAACTACCTGTCGCTCTCGCAGCAGAGTCTGCTCGACATGCCCGTCGGTACCGAACTCGAATTCGCCATGAGTTACAGCGACCTGAACTTCAACGCACCCGCCACTGCACACGTCGCGCTTTCGATTGCCGGCACCATCCTGTGGGAAACAGACCTGGCGATTCCCAGCGCCGGCGCAATTGTGAAAGAAACCGTCACGCTGCCAGTGGCGGTAGAGCGCGGCAACCCGATCGAGATTCACCTGCACAACCACGGCGACAACGCGTGGACAGTGCACTCGCTCGACGCCTTCATCCCCGCTGATCTTGAGCTGGAATTCTGCCCCACCTTTGACAGCACCTTCGAAGCGATCCAGGCCACGGTTTTCGAGCAGGCCGGCTGTGCGAACTCGCTGTGTCACGGCGCGGCCGCCGAGGGCGGACTGGACCTGACACCGCTCAACGCGTACGACAATCTCGTCACGGCGCCGAGCCAGGGTTCGTCGCTGGCGCTGATCGAACCGCGCCGTCCGGACCAGAGCTACTTCTATCACAAGCTGTCGGCCAAGACGTTCCCCGGCAGCTACGATATTGAAGGGGCGCCGATGCCCAGTGCCGGCAGCGCGATTTCACCCGGGCAGCTCGAAGCGATCCGGCTCTGGATCGAAGCGGGCGCACCGCGCGAGGGCTCTGTCGGCGACACGCTGGGTCGCGGCGAGGACGAAATTGAAAATCTGCTGGGCGTCTGCCTGCCCGAGGCCGAGGCCGTCAACACGATTCCGCTGCCACCTCCACCGCCGACCAAGGGCGTGCAGTTCGCGATGCCACCTCATGAAGTACTGGCCGAGGACGAGCGCGAGCTGTGCTTTGCCGTGTACGAGGATTTCCGCGATGTGATCCCCGAACAATACCTGGCCCCCGGCGGCGACAGTTTCTATGTCAGCGGCGGCCAGACCCGGGAGGATGCGTTCACTCACCACAACCTGATCTACCGCCCGAGCATTTCGATCGACCGCATTCACGATCCGGCCTTCGGCGAATGGACCTGCATCGGCGGCGAGCAGGAGGGCGAACTGTGCGAGCCGACTGACCTGCAATCCTGCGGAGCGGGCAAGTGTCGCGCCGAATTGCGCGACAGTGTCGCGTGTCGCGGCTACGGCCCGCGCGTTGACAATGCCGGCCCCGTACTGGGACTCAACCCCGGCATCGAACGCGAGGGCTTCTACACCGAATACCCGTCCCATGGACTGTTCTACTGGAACTCGCACGCGTTCAACCTCACCACCGAGGATGGCCTGCACCACGTGTGGCGCAATATCCACTTCGCCGATGACCGCCGCTTCCGCGCGGACCGCATCAACGTGCTGTCGAACATTACCGCCGGCGCCGGCACCGCGCCATTCACCAAACGCACGGTGTGCCGTGACTACGTCTTCGACCAGGGCGACGGCCTGCTGCAGTTGAGTTCCCACACGCACAAGCGCGGTGAGCGTTTCTTCATGCGGCTCAAGGACACCGGTGAACAGATCTACGAGACGTTCACCTACGATGAACCGCTGGTGAAATACTTCGAGCCGGCGATCGTGTTTAACAGTTCCGACCCGGCCGAGCGCACCCTGGAGTACTGCGCCACCTGGAACAATGGCGTGAACGCTGACGGTTCACCCAATATCGAGACGGTGACACGCGCATCAAGACGCCCCGAAAACGCCTTCGGCTGCCCGCCGCGCGCCTGTGTGGCGG
>CAYGOX010000479.1:0-2220 GCA_964351485.1 uncultured Halioglobus sp. | reverse complement strand
GACTACGGCGCGATGCTCAGCGCGGTCTGTGCGAAGCTGGAGAATCCGCCGGAAGTGGTGGTTCTGCGCGGCAGCCCCGGCCCACACCAGGCCTTCGACACCTTGTTCAAGGCACCGCCAGACCAGCCCCTCCCGGTGCTGGACCCGGACGCCGTCCGCATGATCATGTACACCTCCGGCACCACCGGCAGCCCCAAGGGCGTGATGCACAGCCACAACTCGCTGCACGCGCTGATTCGTCAGCTCGGCGAACACTGGCTGATCGATCCGGGCGACCGCTTCCTGGTCGCCTCGCCGATCAGCCACATCGGCGGCTCCATCTACGCCTTTGAATGCCCGCTGCTACTGGGCACCTCGGTGGTACTGATGGAGCAGTGGCAGCCGGGCGAGGCGATCCACCACCTGGTAGAAGAGCGCTGCACCCACTTCGCCGGGGCCACCCCCTTTCTCAGCCAGTTGCTGAGCGCTGCTCGCAAGGTTGGCACACATCTGCCCGACCTCAAGGTGTTTATCTGTGGCGGCGCGTCGGTACCACCCACGCTGATCGAGGAGGCGTCGGCCTATTTCGAGCAGGCCGTGGTGACGCGCGTGTACGGTTCCACCGAAGTGCCGGTGACCACGGTCGGCGTGATCGATACCGACGATGTCGCCCACGCCGCGCACACTGACGGCCGCCCCGGGATCGCCTCGATCCGGCTCGACAACGGCGAGGTAATGGCCCGCGGGCCGCAGATGCTGGTGGGCTACCTGCACGCAGAGGATGAAGCGACAGTCTTCGACGACGAAGGCTACTACCGCACCGGCGACCTGGGCACCTGGATCGACGAGCACTATCTGGTGATCGCCGGTCGCAGCAAGGACATCATCATTCGCAACGGCGAGAACATTGCACCCAAGGAGGTCGAGGACCTGCTGGTTCAGCACCCCGACATCGACGAGATCGCCATCGTCGGCATGCCCGATCCGCGCACCGGCGAGCGCGCCTGCGCGGTGATCGTGGCGCACGATGGCGCCACGCCGACGGTGGAGGATCTGGCCGACTACCTGATCGAACGCGGCGTCGCGAAGTTCAAGATTCCCGAGACGGTAGCGTTGTGGGCGTCACTCCCGAAAAACGATGCCGGCAAGGTGCTCAAGCACCGGATCAGGGAAACGCTTACGGCAGGTGAGGCGCCCGGCGGTTCGTAAGCGGCCTGCGGTAGGAAATATCCTCGGCACTGCGCGCCGCGACACCGTTGAGCGCAATGTCTTCCACGTCGGCAAAGGGCAACTCCAGCGTGGGCACCAGCCCGGACCACTCCACCGCATTGGTGCGCAGGCTGATCCGCCACTGGCCCTCGCGCCGCTCCAGCCGATCCACGTAACGCCCGCCAGCGATCCAGTTGGTCTCGTCGCGGTTGCGTCCCACGAACAGGTAGTACGTCTCGGTGTGCGCGGTGTCGCCGTCGATGTCGTAGGTGACATTGAGGAGATTGTGATGGGTCGACACCTGCCCCTCCTCGTGCAGAGGCGCAGCCCAGTCGTAGCAGGTTGCGGGATCGCCCACGAAAGGGCCCGCCGCGATTGTCGCGTCGGGCTGAAAGGCCGAGAGAAACAGCTCCCGGTCGAAGCGGTCCATCCCGCGGCTGAAGCGCGTCAGGCAGTCAAGGATGTCCTGTTTATCCAACAGTTCCTGCAGCCGTTGTTCACGGTCGTCACTCATGCTGTTACTCACTGATAGGTTGCCAGATCGGCGCACCTCGCTGCTCGCGCAGCGAGGGCACCACCTTGTCGTCAATATCGCGGATGCCGTACCGCGTGGCCAGTTCGGCCGTGATATGCGTGCCGCCGGACAGCTGCATGACCTGCGGATCGGTCGCCATGGCCACGATCACTTTACCGGGAAACTCCGGTGAACAGGCATCTTCCGGACGCGTTGCCGCCCGGCCCTTGAGCCCCTCGATATTTTCCAGGTTACGCAGCGCTCGCTCGGTCAGGGTCAACCCCTGCCACAGCGACACGGAGCACACGTCGTGCGGCTGCAGTTCGATGGCCATGTCGCGGGCCATCCGGTCGGCCGCCGACTTGGCGGTGCCGAACATCGCGCTGTAGGTGTACGCCACGCCGGTGTAGCCGCTGATGGCGACAATCAACCCGCTGCGCTGCGGCACCATCAGTTGCGCCGCGTGCCACGCGGCCACGTAATTGGAGCGCACGCCGACATCGAGCATATCCACGTAG
>CAYGOX010000478.1:0-2225 GCA_964351485.1 uncultured Halioglobus sp. | reverse complement strand
CTCTGGCGGCCGCGCTGGGAGCTGGTGCCGAAAATGACATCGCCCACTTCGGCGGTATTGAGTTTGTTGCGTTCGGCAATCGCCTTGAGCACCACGGCACCCAGATGCTGCGGGTGTTCGTCGGCGAGGGCGCCTTTACCTTTCTTGCCGATACCGCGCGGTGTGCGGCAGGCGTCGATAATCCAAGCTTCTGACATCAGTCGATTCCTTATTTACCTTTCCAGTTGGGGGCGCGCTTCTCGGCAAAGGCCACGGAGCCCTCGATCGCATCTTCGCTGACGAAGACCGGGTTGATCAGTTCGGCCTGCTTCGACCACATTTCTTCCTGTGACCAGTCGCCGGACTCGACCACGATCTGCTTGCTGACGGCGACCGCCAGCGGGCCGTTGGCCGCGATCTTCGCCGCCAGTGCCTTCGCCGCTTCCAGCGCGGTGCCGGCGGGTACGATCTCGTTGATCAGGCCCAGCTCATAGGCGCGTTTCGCGTCGATGAAGTCACCGACCAGCGCCAGCTCGAGCGCGATGCGCGAGGGGATCTGGCGCGGCAGTTTCATCAGGCCGCCGGCGCCGGCCGCCAGGCCGCGCTTCACTTCGGGGATGCCGAACTTGGCGTTGTCGGCCGAGACGATCAGGTCGCAGGAGATGGCTACTTCCAGGCCGCCGGCCAGGGCGTAGCCTTCAATCGCGGCGATCAGCGGCTTGCGCGGCTGCGACTCGGCGATTCCGGCAAAGCCGCGACCTTCGATCTGCGGCAGTTCGCCGGAGACGAATGCCTTCAGGTCCATGCCCGAGCAGAAGGTGCCGTCGGCGCCGGTGAGGATGGCCACGTGGATTTCGCCATTGGAATCCAGTTCGTCCATCGCCGCGGCGATGCCCTTGGCAACTGCGAGGTTGACCGCATTCTTGGCCTTGGGGCGGTTCAGGGTGACAGTCATGACGCCATCGGCGACGTCGACCAGGACTTCTTCGCTCATGTGATTCTCCTGTAGATCAGTGAGGGGTGAGTGGTTATCTGATTGTCGCGTGGCTGGCCCGGCAGGCTCAGTCCGCGTGCATGCGTCCGAGCGCGGCCAGGCCGCGCACACCCTCGGTAGAGGAGTGCGCCTCGGCGCTGGAAGCCGTACCGATCTGGGCGCGTTTTACGATGCCCTGGATGATCGCCGCGAGTCGAAACAGCGAGAACACCAGGTAGAAATTCCAGTTCTCGATGCCGTCGCGGCCGGTCCGTTCGCAGTACTTCGCGATGTATTCTTCGTCCGTGGGAATGCCGTAGTCCGCCCGGTTGATGCCGGCCAGGCCCATGATGCGGCCGTCGCGGGGCAGCATCCAGGCCATGCACTGGTTGGCGAGGTCCGCCAGCGGGTGGCCCAGCGTCGAGAGTTCCCAGTCGAGCAGGGCGACGACCTCGGGCTCGGTGGGGTGGAACATCATGTTGTCGAGCCGGTAGTCGCCGTGCACCAGACTGACGGTGCCGTCGTCGGCGGGCATGTTTTTTTCCAGCCAGGGGATGAGAAATTCCATGTCATCGATCGTCTCGGTTTCCGAGGCGCGATACTGCTTGGACCAGCGGCTGAGCTGGCGTTCGAAATAGTTCCCCGGCTTGCCGAAGTCCTCCAGCCCGACGGCTTTCACGTCGACGTTGTGCAGCGCCGCCATGGTCTTGTTCATCGCGTCGTAGATCGCGCTGCGCTCGGCGTTGTCCGCGGCATCGGGCAGCAGCGGATCCCAGAGGATGCGGCCCTCCTTGAACTCCATCAGGTAGAACATAGACCCGATGACGGAATCGTCCTCGCACAGTGCGTAGGTTTTCGGCACCGGTACGTCGGTGTCCTGCAGGGCGCTGATTACGCGGTACTCGCGGTCTACGGCGTGGGCGGATTTGAGCAGTTCGCCCGGCGGCTTGCGCCGCAGCACGTAGTGCGTGTCACCGGCAGAAATCTTGAACGTGGGGTTGGACTGCCCGCCGGGAAATTTCTCGGCGGTCACCGGGCCGGAGAAGTCCGGGAGGTGCTGCGCCATGTAGCGCTCCAGCGCCTGGATGTCGAGATCTTGCGTGCTCATGGGACCGGTACTGTAAGGTTTATTACACCGTGCGAAAGTCTGGGTGTTGTCTCGGGGGGTCACAATGACAACTTCGAACAAATTAATGTACCGGAAATTACAGCCGGGCTAAAGGAATTGAGGACGACGTCGACCCCGCGTAAGCTCCTGTGCAACCAGGGGAGG
>CAYGOX010000477.1:461-2227 GCA_964351485.1 uncultured Halioglobus sp. | reverse complement strand
CTCGGTGATGGCCAGGGCGGTTTCACCACCGCCATGCTCGACGCCGCCATGTCTCACGCGGTGTTCGGTTCGGAACAGGACGTGGTCGGGCTGTCCTCGCTGGAGATCAAGACAAGCTATCTCGGCGTCACCCGGGCCGGCCGAATGAAAGCCGTCGGCGAGGTGCTTAAGCTCACCTACAAGACCGCGTTTATGGAAGGCCGCCTCTACAACGACGCCGGCGAGCTCACCGCCACCGCCAGCTCCGTCGCCAAGATCGTGCGCGCCAAGTAGCGCGTGAGTACCCTGAACCCGCGTCAACGCGAGGCTGTCCACTATATCGACGGCCCGCTGCTTGTCCTGGCCGGAGCCGGCTCGGGCAAGACCAGCGTGATCACGCAGAAAATCGCCTACCTGGTGCAGACCTGCGGCATCAAGGCCAACCGGATTGCCGCCGTGACCTTCACCAACAAGGCGGCGCGCGAGATGAAAGAGCGCGTGGGCAAGCTCCTCGGCGCCGGCGCCGCCGAAGGGCTCACCGTGAGCACGTTCCACCAGCTCGGCCTGCGCATCCTGCGCAGCGAGAGCCGCAAGCTGGGCCTGAAACCGGGCTTCTCGATTTTCGACGCCGAGGATACCCGCACGCTTATCCGCGATCTGCTCATCCAGGAACACGGCGCCGAGGGCGACCAGGCGGGCACCATCGCCCAGCGCATTTCGAACTGGAAGAACGATCGCGTGCTGCCCGAGCAAGCGGTGGCGGCCGCCAGCAGCCCGGCCGACATGCTGTGCGCCCAGGCCTATCTGCGCTACAAGCGTGCGATGCAGGCCTACAACGCGCTGGATTTCGACGACCTGATCCTGCTGCCCACGCTGCTGTTCGAACACCAGAGCGACGTGCTGGAAAAGTGGCAGAACCAGCTTCACTACCTGTTGGTGGACGAGTACCAGGACACCAACTCCAGCCAGTACCTGCTGGTGCGTCAGCTCATCGGCCTGCGCGGCGGTCTCACCGTGGTCGGTGACGACGATCAGTCGATCTATGCCTGGCGCGGCGCGCGACCGGAGAACCTGGCGCAACTGCAGGAGGATTTTCCCGGCCTCAAGATCGTCAAACTGGAACAGAACTACCGTTCCACCAGCCGCATCCTGCGCGCGGCCAATACGCTGATAGCAAACAACGAGCACGTATTTGAAAAAGCGCTGTGGAGCGAACTGGGCGCGGGCGAGCCGCTGCGCATTATTCGCTGCGCCGACGAGCAAGCCGAGGCGGACCAGGTGGTTGCCGAAATTCTCGACCACAAACTGCGCAAGCGCACGCGCTTTGGCGACTATGCCGTGCTCTACCGCGGCAATCACCCGGCGCGACTGATCGAGCTGGCGCTGCAACAGCAACAGGTGCCCTACCACCTCAGCGGCGGCACGTCGTTTTTTGCCCGCAACGAGGTGAAGGACATCATGGCCTACCTGCGCCTGGTGCTGAATGAAAACGACGACAACGCCTTCCTGCGCGTCGCCAACGTGCCGCGCCGCAAACTGGGCACCTCCACCCTGGCGTCGCTGGGGAACTTCGCCACCCAGAACAATTGCAGCCTGATGCAGGCCTGCGGCCGTATCGGCAGCGGCGACATCGGCGAGGCCGCGCTGCGCCGGCTGCAGGAATTTCGCGGCTGGCTGGACGCCATCCGGCGCCGCAGTGAGAGCGAGAGCGGCGTGTCGGCCATTCGCCAGATGATCCGAGACATGGACTACGCCGGATGGCTCGATCAACTCTCCTCCAGCGAGGA
>CAYGOX010000477.1:0-450 GCA_964351485.1 uncultured Halioglobus sp. | reverse complement strand
TGGCGCGGGTGATTACCGAGGAAAACGTCGGCCTGGACGAGGCCATCGCCCGCCTGGTGCTGCGCGACCTGATGGAGCAGCAGGACGAGGAAGAGAAAGGCCCCGACAGCGTGCAACTGATGACGCTGCACGCCTCCAAGGGGCTGGAATTTCCACACGTGTACATCATCGGGATGGAGGAAAAACTCCTCCCGCACCGGGTCAGTATCGACGAGGACAACATCGCCGAGGAACGCCGCCTGGCCTATGTCGGTATCACCCGGGCGCGAGAGACGCTGAGCATGACCCTGGCGCTCAAGCGGCGCCAGTTCGGCGAAACGCTGGACTGCGAACCGAGCCGCTTCCTCGATGAACTCCCGCAGGACGACCTGACCTTCCAGGGCGGCGGTGAGTCGTCGGCAGAAGACAACGCCGAGCGCGCGCAGGAAACCCTGGCCGGGCTGAAGAGCC
>CAYGOX010000476.1:0-2242 GCA_964351485.1 uncultured Halioglobus sp. | reverse complement strand
GGAGAGATCGTCAAAGTGGCGCTCAATTCGCCATTTCTCGCCGCCCGCGATGTTCGCGTGGTAGAGGATTTCCGTGTACTGTCCTGCGATTCTCTGGGGGACACCATGCGCCTGCGCCTGCAGCACACCGGTGTTCGCGAAGGCTCTGCGCCCAGCATGTCGGGTTTGCAGCCGCATGAGTTCGTGATGTCGGCAGAACTTGAAGATATGTTCATGCAGACACAGACACAGGTGAACCTGCAGCTGCCGCAGGCAGGCTCCAAGGTGTTGGTGTTCTCCGGTGCTGAATCCGGTGCGGGTACCTCTACTATCAGCTGGTGGTTCGCCGTTTGTCTGGCGCGGACCCAGCACCGACGCGTCCTGTTCGTCGACGGCAATGTGCAGGCCAGGAATAAATCGCCTTCACCGGAGCCGCTCGCCGGGTTTGTCGACCTGCTCCTGGGGCAGGTTGAATTGGACAATACGGTGGTTTCGTTGGGTGCGGGCGCACCGCACCTGCTCAATGTCGGCAAGGTCGGCCGCTTCACCTCGGGCGAGATCAGCCCGACCAACGTACGCGAGACCTTTGCACGTCTGCGTGAACACTACGATTACGTAATTGTTGATGCCCCGCCGGCGGCGGATTCGCCGCTGACCCTGCTGTGGTGCCAGGCGGCTGATGGCTGCATGCTGGTACTGGAATCCGGCAAGAGTCAGCGCGATGACGCGCAGGCAGCCGTTGCCCGTTTGCGCCAGTCTGGCGCACTTGTCCTGGGTGCGATGCTCAATAAGGTCTGATTTGCGCTAGCGGCCCAGCTGGGCCGCCTGCCGCCCCAACACCAGTTCCCGCTCCTGTCGCAGCGCGATGTTGTACAGCACAATGCCGCAGCCGATGAGGAACCACATGTTCTTGAAGCCGATACGCATGAAGTCAAAGGCAATGGCGCCGATGACGAGAAATGCAATAAAGCTGATCAGGATCGCTATCGAGAGGTTCCAGCCAAAGGGGTCGTTCTGCCGCTGAAACAGTCTGGCCGCGCGCCAGAACATGCGAATCAGGCAGTAGAAGAAGAACAGCAACAGCAATAATCCGACGATGCCGGTCTCAATCAGGACCTGCAGATAGGTGCTGTGTACCGTGAGCAGGCCGGGGTTCCACGGATTGTGGTAGAACTCGAAGATGCCGCGGTTGTCGCCAAAACCAAAGCCCGTAATCGGGTTTTCAAGAAAAGCCCTGAATGCTGCATCCCACAGCTTGAAGCGCTCGCTGACACTCACACTCTGTCCGGAAAGATAGTTGCGAGGGTCGAAGATCCGGACCACACCGTCAGGGAGGAAGGGGATAGAGGCAATGGCAGCCACGCCTGCGAGCATCGCCCGTGGCGGCGTAATGACGATCAGCCTGGCCAGCAACAACATGGGAATAATGATGACGTAGGTCAGCATGCCCGTCCGCGATAGCGAGACCACGGCGCCAACGGCGCAGCAGCCGATACCCACCAGCGCGAGCGCCTGCCACAGGCGGTGGCGCGCCAGCCGCATAAGAGCAAGCAGGATTGGCACCAGCAGCGCGGTACTCGCGCCAAGGACATTGGAATGTGACGTTGTGCCGGTGCTGCGTTTAACGGTGCCGATGGTATCGGATTCGATATTACTGACCTCGACGCCGGCAGCGGCTTCTCCTTCCTCCAGCCAGCCGACGCGCTCGGCGATTTCCGAGCCGGGGAGGATGCGCTGTATACCCGCGTAGGCGAAGGTTCCCGCGCTCACCGTCGAAAAGGCCAGCAGTGCGATAAGTAACTGCCGCTTGGTGCGTAACAGGTTGAAAGTCAGCACCACGAACATGATTGTCGTGCCCTGAATCACAAGTTCCTGCAGGCCGCGTTTTACATCCAGGGCATCAAAGAGCGTGAGCGCCCCCCACAGCCACCACAGCAGGAATATCCCCATCTGCCAGCGCCAGACAAGACCGATACGCTTCAGGGCGATATTGAGTGCCCACGCCATGATGGTGATCAGGGCAAAAATCTTGGTAATCGAGATGTCGATCATGGGCAGGATGTTGCCCAGCTCGCCCACCTCGTCGAGCGGAATGGTCGCTACCGTGAGGTACAGGCCCAGGCGGGGATTCTGGATGAGCGGAACCACGCCGACCAGGCCAACCAGTCCGGCGGCAAAGAACAGGGGCTTGTCGATAACGAATGCGACAGACGCGAGCAGGCCCGCTGCGGCAGCGAGCAGAAAAATGCGCAGTGGCGTGAAT
>CAYGOX010000475.1:0-2243 GCA_964351485.1 uncultured Halioglobus sp. | reverse complement strand
ATCGCCGTTACCGTATACCTACCTTTAGTCGTCAGTCGCACGCTACACCTCCGCTAGTCTCACCCTGCCAAGTATGCAATAACCAACTATTTTAGTCAACTATAAAACCAACTATATTACTAGGTTAAGTCGACGGGGGCTTGCCGCGCCCCTTTTTGACCCATTTCTGGGTCTCGGTGAGGATACCGCGCAGGATATTGAGCTCCATTTCGTCGAGCCGGACCCGGCTGTACAGCCGTCGCAGGCGCGCCATGAGCTGGCGGGGCGCCGCGGGGTCGAGAAACTCCAGGTCGATGAGGGTCTCTTCAAGATGGGTATAGAAACGCTCCATGTTCTGGCGCGTACTGAAGGGGGTATCCCACTGGGCGTCGGCCTGATCAGGAAGCGTGTCAGCAACAGCCTGGAGGTGGATCTCGTAACAGAGAATCTGCACCGCCATGGCCAGGTTGAGCGAGCTGTACTGATCCGAGGTCGGGATGTTCACATGCAGGTTGCACACCTTCAGCTCGTCGTTGGTGAGCCCCCGGTCCTCGCGCCCGAACAGGATGGCGACCTGCTCGTCGGCGGCCACCGTATTGACCTCGGTGGCGCAGCGCCGGGGGTCGAGCAGCGGCCAGGGAATGCGCCGGCCGCGCGCGCTGGTCCCGACCACGAACTGACAGTCGCCAATGGCCTCTTCCAGGGTGTCTGTAACAACAGCGTCGTCCAGCACGTCCTGCGCCGACGCCGCGCGCCAGGTCGCCTGCTCGTCGGGGAACTGCCGCGGGGCGACGAGATAAAGCCGGTGCAGGCCCATGTTTTTCATGGCGCGGGCGGCGCCCCCGATATTGCCCGGGTGACTGGTGTTCACCAGGACGATGCGGATGTTGTCGGGGTTCAGCACGCTCGCAAAGCCAGTTGCCTGCTCAGCCGAGCAGCGGCCGCACGGTCTGCAACACGGCCTTGAAACATTTCGGATTGCCGCAAACGATATTGCCGGAGGTCAGGAAGTTTTCCGAACCATCGATATCGGAGACCAGTCCTCCCGCCTCGCGCACCAGGAGTGCACCGGCCGCCATATCCCAGGCGGACAAGCCGATTTCCCAGAAGGCGTCAAAGCGACCCGCCGCCACGTAGGCCAGGTCCAAAGAGGCCGCGCCGGGCCGGCGAATACCGGCGGACTGGCCGGCGAGCAGTTCGACGGTCTTGCTGTAGGCCTCGAGCTTGTCGTCGCAATGGTTCTTGAAGGGGATACCCGTACCCAGCAGCGCACCCTCAAGGCTGGTGAGATTGCTGACGCGGATGCGGTGCCCGTTGAGCTGCGCGCCGCGTCCGCGCGAGGCGGTGAATTCCTCGCGGCGCACCGGGTCGACGATGACCGCGTGTTCGAGCTTGCCCTTGTACAGACAGGCGATGGACACCGCGAAGTGCGGGATGCCCCGAATGAAATTGGTGGTACCGTCGAGCGGGTCGATCACCCAGCGATACTCGGCATCCTCGCTGCCGTGCAGCCCGGTTTCCTCGCCGAGGATGGCGTGATCGGGGTAGGCCTTCTGCAGGTGATAGATGATTTCCTGCTCGGCGTTCTCATCGACCTCGGTGACGAAGTTATTGATGCCCTTGGCCTTGACCTCGAACCGGTGCAAGTCGTCGGACGCACGCACGATATTCTCGCCAACCTTGCGGGCGGCGCGTAGCGCAATGTTGATCATTGGTTCCATGGGGGTCATCCGGTGGGTCGTGGCGCGCGCGATTATAGCAGCAGATCACGCGCGGCGTGAGGGCCGGGGCCGCGGCCCCGGCGTCAGGGCGTCAGTTCGTCCTGCTCCGCGCCTTCCTTGACGGGAATCATCAGGTCTTCCTTGTTCACGCCCAGTGCCAGCAGCGTGTTGGCGGCGACGTAGATCGAGGAATAGGTACCCACTGTGACACCCACGATCAGGGCGATCGCGAATGCGCGAATGATCTCGCCGCCAAAGAACGCCAGCGCGCCCAGCACCAGCAGGGTGGTCAGCGAGGTGACCAAGGTACGGCCCAGCGTCTCGGTCAGCGAAATGTTGATCACCTCGACCGATTCAGTCTGGCGGATCTTGCGGAAGTTCTCGCGTATGCGGTCAGACACCACGATCGTGTCATTGAGCGAGTAACCGATGACCGCCAGCAACGCGGCCAGCACGGTCAGGTCAAACTCGATGCCCGTGATGGAGAAAAACCCCAGCGTGATAATCACGTCGTGCGCCAGCGCCACGACCGCGCCAACGGCA
>CAYGOX010000474.1:1955-2260 GCA_964351485.1 uncultured Halioglobus sp. | reverse complement strand
GCTAAACCCATAAACAGCCACATACTTAATTTAACATAATATATATTATGCGCATTTATATATCCAAGCACGGCAATCAGTACCGCTGAACACCCATCAAAGCCAACCCCTGGCTCCATGCGCACCGGTGCCGCCTACGGGTATATAATCGCGGTCCGATGTCGATCCGGACAAGCCCACCGCGACAAACTCATGATTGAAACCTCCTTTTACCGCCTGCCGCTCATCCTGGCTGCTGCTCTGGCCGCGCATCTGGCAACGGTACTCGTGCGCAAGGCAAGTCGCGGACTGTTCAGATCGCGTCT
>CAYGOX010000474.1:485-1945 GCA_964351485.1 uncultured Halioglobus sp. | reverse complement strand
TGTTTTCTGATCTACTGGATGTGGGAGACATGGTAGAGATCGGCGGCCAGGTCGGTATTGTTGAAAGCGTCAGTATGCGCTTCACCGTGCTCATCAATTTCTCCGGAGCACGCGTGTACGTTCCCAACCGCTCGATCACGAACGTCATCAATTACCCCAGTGGCTACATCCGGGCCTATATGGACGTGACGCTCCCCGCCAGTGCCGCGGGTGATATAGACAATCGCCTCGAACGCCTGGCGCAATCGGCGTACGCACAATACCCGGGCATTCTCTTGATACCGCCCACTATCGAGGGTCGAGTCGCAACCACCTCAGGCGACAGCTATCTGCGCATTAAATTTCGGATATGGCCCGGTCAGGGAGCCATACTCGAGGGACCTGTTGCCCGTGCCGTAATGCAGACGATGAAACAGCTGGAACCGGGCTATGAACGATGGATGGTGTCGGTGCACTACCGTTCCGAATCCCCTGGCCAGGATCCGCGCAAACGCCTGCCCCGACCAACCGCGCTTAAACGATATTTCGAATCAGACCGGGCAGACGGCGGCTAGCATTCAACGGGAATAACTACTCGCTGCAAGATACAGATTGCCACCTGAAAAAGCGGGCATGCACTAGAGGGTATATCCAGATTCCCAAAACAATGCCGGCAGCTGGCACGAGTGCCGTGAGCTGCCCTTCTCCCAGTTGCACCCAGACGATTGCAGGACAGGCGCCACACACTGCCCAGCCCACTCCGAGGAGAACACCTCCCGGGATAGAACCGGGATGGATTCGCCGTGCGGGCAATGCCTGATTTCGCGCGAATAGCCGAAATGCAAGGAACGAGATCATTACGGCACAGGCAAAGGTAAGTGTTAAGCGCAGGTCTTCAAAGACAAACATGCGGTGGACCTCGCCCCAGCTACTGAAGCCTGTGCGACTTAACGTGAAGCCCATGAGGAGTCCCAGTCCGCCCATCACGAAATGGCATGAAAGTCGTGGCATCATTTCCAAAGCTCCAGGACAAGTGAAGTCAGGATGCCGGCAGCGAAAAGGGAACCGGTAGTTACCAGGCTGCCCGGTTGGAATCTGGCAACGCCGCACAAGCCGTGTCCCGACGTACAGCAGCCGGCCATACGCGCGCCAAAACCAACCAGGATGCCGCCCGCAAACAATGCGAAAAAGCCCGTTGGGCCTCCACCGACCAGGCGCTGAAAATGTGGATCCAGTGAAAATGCAACGTCCGGTACACTCACGAGAGACTGCGCGGCCAGACCGCCTATGGCCAAAGCGACGATAAACACCGCACCTGAAGAAATCGGCAGGCGTATTCGCGTGGAAGTACCACACACTGGCGCAATATCTGCCTTATTAGTACCGGAAGAATCATTGCCACCGAGCACCTCAAGCGCCTCCGGACCAAAGCGCTCAAGCGTGGCGGCGGTGCGGGGTCGTGGGCCCGGGTGACCCTCGCC
>CAYGOX010000474.1:0-475 GCA_964351485.1 uncultured Halioglobus sp. | reverse complement strand
ACCCTCTTCCATCGCTTGTTCTCGCGCCTGATCCCTCCTGTCATCGGACCATCGAAGCAAGCGCGCCAGAATGCCGGACACGGCGAGCTGCCGGCGTGTGGCCAGCAGATGCAAGCCTATGACGCCACCGAGGGACAGGCCTCCCAGCCAAAACGGCCAATAAGTTGGCTCGACCATCAGCTGTGCTCCTCTAAAGTGGTGCCGTCAGGAAGCAGCGGGGGCTCGACGGGCTTCCCCTCCTCCAGGCGAATGTAACGGCTACATTACCGAAACCTCGACTCACAATAAAAGACCTGCCAGACCTTTAGCGCAGACGAGATACGAAATCTCTCGAAAAGTTTACATTCCGACGAATGGTGACAGTGGTTGCTCATAGTATTTATCCTGCCCGTTGGGCTTCATTCTGATTGGCAGCCGGGAGATGCAAAAAGCTGTCTCTGATAAAACACCGCTTCAGGGCGTCTCCTGTCATGGG
>CAYGOX010000473.1:0-2266 GCA_964351485.1 uncultured Halioglobus sp. | reverse complement strand
CGAGCACTAGCACCTGAAGCTAGCGTGTCTACCAATTTCACCACCTGGGCAGGTGAGGCCGGGTTGGCGCGATGTGCCAAAGGCCTGAGGGCGCGAACTTTACTTTTCCCCAACCTCTTTGTCAATCGTCGCGTATACTGCCAGCCATAACCCTGACTCTCCGCCGTCGATCGGCACTAAACGACATTCACTATGGCCAAGAAAGGCAAGATAGCCGACCCCCACGCGCAGCGCGAGGCGGCGCGCTACGACAACCCCATTCCCAGTCGCGAGGTGATTCTGGCGCTACTGGAGGAGGCGGAGCGGCCCCTGAACCGCGACGATATCGCGCAGGCACTGGGCCTGGCCGAGGCTGAAGATCTCGACGCCCTGCGCAAGCGGTTGCGGGCGATGGAGCGCGACGGGCAGGTGATGGTCGACCGGCGCGGCGCCTACGGCCAGGTGGATCGCCTCAAGTTGATCCACTGTCGAGTACAGGGGCATCGCGACGGCTATGGTTTCGCTCTCCCGCTGGCCGAAGGGGACGATATCTACCTCAGTTCGCGCCAGATGAATTTTGTGTTCGACGGTGACGAGGTGCTCGTGCGGGTCACGGGCATGGACCGGCGCGGCCGGCCGGAAGGCAAGGTCGTGGAAGTCCTCAATCGCGCTAACCGGACGATTGTCGGGCGGTACCAGGAAGAGAGTGGAATCGGCTTCGTGATCCCCGACAACAGTCGCATCACCCAGCAGATACTCATCCCGCCGGGCGAGAAGGGAGCCGCCGTCTCGGGCCAGATCGTCACCGTCACCATCACGGATTACCCGACCCGCAAGCTCGGGGCCAAGGGGCGGATCACTGAGATTCTCGGCGACCACCTCGATCCCGGCCTGGAAATCGATGTCGCGATTCGCTCCCACGGTATTCCGTGGGAGTGGCCGGAGGCCGTGATCGAGGAGGCGGGACACCTCGAGCAGGAGCCGCTGGAGGCGGACAAGGATCACCGGGTCGACCTGCGCGCGCTGCCGTTCGTCACGATCGATGGTGAGGATGCGAAAGATTTTGACGACGCCGTGTATTGCGAGCAGCGGCGCGGCGGTGCCTGGCGCCTGTGGGTGGCCATCGCAGACGTGTCGCACTATGTTCATCCCGGCTCGGCGCTGGATATCGAGGCTGCCGATCGTGGCAACTCGGTGTATTTCCCCGAGCGGGTCGTGCCGATGCTGCCCGAGGCGCTGTCGAATGGTTTGTGTTCGCTCAAGCCGAAGGTGGATCGCCTGTCGATGGTCTGCGAGATCGATCTGGACAAGCACGGCGCGATGCTGGGCTACGCGTTTTACGAGGCCGTCATTCATTCCCACGCGCGGCTGACCTACACCCAGGTCGGCGAAGTGCTCGAAACAGGTAACAGTGAGGGAGTACCACGCAAGCGCGTACCCGATCTGGAGCGTCTGCACGCCCTGTACAAGGTGTTGCGCAAGGCGCGAGACGTGCGTGGCGCCATCGATTTTGACACGGTCGAAACCCGCATCGTGTTTGACGAGCAGCGCAAGATCGACGCGATCGTCCCGGTCATTCGCAACGACGCGCACAAGCTGATCGAGGAATGCATGCTGTGCGCCAACGTGGCGGCGGCCGATTTCTTCGAGGTCAACAGCCTGCCAATTCTCTACCGCGTTCACGAGGGGCCGACGGAGGAAAAACTGGAAAACCTGCGCTCCTTTCTTGGCGAGCTTGGGCTGAACCTGGGCGGTGGCGACAAACCCTCGCCGCTGGATTACCAGCACCTGCTGGGGCAGGTGGAGGATCGCGACGACGCGCATGTCATCCAGACCATGTTGCTGCGCTCGCTGCGCCAGGCCATGTACCAGCCCCAGAACGAGGGGCATTTCGGGCTTAACTACGACGCCTATGCACACTTTACTTCGCCCATCAGGCGGTATGCCGACCTGCTGGTTCACCGCGGCATCCGCCACCTGGTTCGGTCGCGCAAGAAAGTCGAGGGCGTCCGCAGGGTGAAAGGCGCTGCGGCCATTCCCGCTGCAAAAATTTTCCCCTATGACCTGCAGACCATGGCGGCCCATGGGGAGCACTGCTCGTTGACGGAGCGCCGCGCCGACGACGCGACGCGCGATGTCATGGCCTGGTTGAAGTGCGAGTACCTGCAGGAGCATGTCGGCGATACCTTCGCCGGTGTCGTGAGCGCCGTGACCAGCTTCGGGCTGTTCGTCGAGTTGAACGACCTGTATATCGAGGGGCTGGTGCACATCACGGCGCTGCCCGGCG
>CAYGOX010000472.1:0-2308 GCA_964351485.1 uncultured Halioglobus sp. | reverse complement strand
CACGCGTCGTGGGCGGCATCCAGATGATCGACGGCGGCGAGGCCGACGACAAGATCGTGGCCGTGCTCGAGGGCGACAACGTCTGGGGCCACGTGCAGGACATCTCCGACCTGCCCGACATCAAGGTCGAGCGCCTGCAGCACTACTTCTCCACCTACAAGATGGTGCCGGGCAAGGACATCGATATCAAAGTCGATTTCGTCTATGGCCGCGAAGAGGCCCTGAAGGTGATCGAAGCCGCCGAGCTGGACTACCAGAACCACTTCGGCCACCTGCACACCGAAGCGAAATCCTAGCCACCTGTCAGTCCGGTACAGTCACGTACCGGGCGAACACGGCTTCCAGGGCGGCATCGCACTCTGTATCGAACAGCAGCGGCCGCCCCGACTCACACTGATCCCAGCACGCGCGCAGCAGCGCGGGCGTCAGTTGCTGTGCGCAACCGGCGGCCAGCGGCGCATAGCTCAGGTGCCAGCGTTCCGGTGCAACCCCACCGCGATCCCGGGCATAGGGCCTGAAAAAACCGTGCGCGCGGCCGCGTGCAATGTGCTCGTCGAGCCAGCTGTGCAGCGCGTCGAAGACACCGCCCGGGGCCACTTCCCGCGGCGACAGGGTCACCTGATACCCCTCTTCCACCGCGCCGGCGTCGAACACATCCAGGTCCGTGCCCCAGTGATGGCGCGAGGCACCGGGCAATGCGGAAAACCGCAGGATGGCCTCGCGCTGCGCCTCCACGTCCAGCGCCGCCAGGTCGACCGGGCAGCCGGCATCGTCGTGTACCGGTCGCTCCCCGCAGGCCTTGCCGTTCCAGATCAGCAACTGGCGGGCGAAGGAGCGGAAACTGCTGGCAATGGCGAGCGTGAATCCCGCCGCAGCCGCATCGGCCTGCAACAACTCAAAGGCGCGCGCGGCCGCCGCTTGCAGGCGGTGACCGTCAGCCAGTTCCACAAGATGGTCCTCGGCCTGTCCGGTAAGTTGCTCTGCGGTGAGTGTCGCCATGCGCGCCATCCTGAAAGAGTCGCGCGCCAGGGCGGCAGTTGACTGCCCGGCGGCGCGCGTTATGCTCGAATCCTACCGCGAACCCGCACCTGGCGACAGCGCATGGACGCGAACGAACCGCTCGACACAATACTCAACACCATGCCCGACAACAGCAGCCGCACCGTCACCCAGGGCGGGCGCACCCTGCTGCTGGTCCGCCGCCACGGCGAGTTCTACCTGTTCGACAACCGCTGCCCGCACACCGGCGATACCCTCGACCCGATGGGTACCTCTATCGTGAGCCCCGATGGCCTGCTGTTTACCTGCCAGCGCCACGGCGCCCAGTTCATCGCCGACACCGGCGAGTGCGTGGGCGGGCCGTGCCTGGGACAGCGCGTGGAGAAAGTCGGGTTTTCGCTGCGCGAGGGTGAGATGGTGCTGGAGTAGCGGCGAGAACAAACGCTCTCAACCCAGCGAGAACCTGATCTTCGCGCCCCCATCCTCGGCGTTTTCGAACGCCACCTGCCCGCCGTGTTTCTCGACCATGGTCGTGACAGTTGCCAGACCAATACCGTGACCGGGCTGCACGCCGGCAAAACGTCCGGGCTGGAGCGGCTTGCCCTGCGGCAGGTTGTACTGCGCAAAACCCGGGCCGTTGTCCCGCAGGGTGTAACACAGGCGCGCGCCGCTGTGCTGGGCCTGTAACTCGATCACCAGGTGCTGGCTGTCGGGTACGTATTTGATCGCGTTCTCTATCAGGTTCTGCAGGATCGCCCGCACGAGTTTGCGATCCACGTTGTCGACAGCCTCGCCGGGCTCGGGACCGATGCTCTTTACCTCCAAACGCGGCGGCGGTCATGCCAACCAGTTCGGCAAACAGCTCACCCATGTCCACCGGTTCACGACACAGGGGAGCCGCATAGACGCTGGACAGGTCCAGCAGGTGGTCGACGAAGTCGCTCATCCTGCCGGCTTCCTCTTCAACCTCGCGCAGCTCTTCAGCCTCGGAGGGGTCCGCAGACCGAACCCGCGCCAGTCGCCGACGGATATGGCGCAACGGTGACTGCAAGTCGTGGGACACCGTGCTGGCAAAACTCTCAAGCTGCTCGTTCACCTGGGTCAGCTGCCGCGCCCGGTCGGCGATCTGAACGCGCTGTCGCTCCACTTGCGTCAGCAGTGCCTTGCGCTCGGTGATGTCGCGCGCCAGGCACTGGAAGCCGGTCACCTTCTGCCTCTCGTCGAACACCGGCCACGCGCTGATTTCCGACCAGATTTCCCCACCGTCCAGACTATGGTGAAGGGTTTCGAGCGTGATCGCCCGGGTCTC
>CAYGOX010000471.1:0-2317 GCA_964351485.1 uncultured Halioglobus sp. | reverse complement strand
ACGCTGGGCGACCTGCACAACCTGTTCGGCGACACCAACGTGGTGAGCGTGCGAATCAATCCCGATGGCAGTTATGATTTCGTGCGCGAGTTTCACGGTGACAGCATTGCCGATGTACTGTCCTACGTGGAGTACGATACGCGTCGAATGACCGAGGAATTCCGCCAGCGCGCTGAAAACGCGGTGCGCGAGGGTCGTATCGATGCGGCGACACGCAAGCAGATGATGCAGGCGTTCAAAGAAAGCCTCGACGGCTACACCTACTACGAGAAAGAGGAACACTGATGAGTAAAGTCATGATTATTGGCGCCGGTGGCGTCGGCAACGTGGTGGCGCACAAGTGTGCCCAGCAGGCCGACACGTTTACCGACATCATCCTGGCCAGTCGTACTGAATCCAAGTGCCGGGCCATCGCTGATGACGTGAAGGCCTCGACCGGCGTGGTGATCCGCACTGCACAGGTGGATGCCGACAGTGTGCCCGAGCTGACGGCACTGCTGCGCGCGGAGCAGCCCGTACTGGTGATCAACGTGGCGCTGCCGTACCAGGATCTCACCATCATGGACGCCTGTCTCGAGGCGGGTGTGCACTACCTGGACACCGCGAACTACGAGCCGCCGGATACCGCGCGTTTCGAATACAAGTGGCAGTGGGCCTACCAGGACAGGTTCGAGCAGGCCGGCCTCACCGCCGTGCTGGGCAGCGGGTTCGACCCGGGTGCGACCAACCTGTTCACCGCCTACCTGGCCAGGCACTATTTCGATGAGATTCGCGAGCTGGACATCATCGACGTCAACGGCGGCGACCACGGCTACCCCTTTGCGACCAACTTCAACCCGGAGATCAATATCCGTGAGGTGAGTGCCGAGTGCCGCCACTGGGAGAACGGCGCTTTCGTAACCACGCCGGCGATGAGCAAGAAGGCCTCATTCACGTGTCCCGACGAGGTCGGTACCTATAACATCTACCGGATGTACCACGAGGAACTGGAGTCACTGACGCGTCATTTTCCGTCGCTTGAGCGCGCGCAGTTCTGGATGAGTTTTTCCGACAACTACTTGAAACACCTCGAAGTGTTGGAAAACGTCGGCATGACGGGAATCGAGCCGGTGGAGTACCAGGGTCAGAAGATCGTGCCGATCCAGTTCCTGGCGAGCCTGCTGCCAGACCCCTCGACACTCGGTCCGCGTACCCGCGGCAAGACCTGCATCGGTACCGTCGTGAAGGGTGTGAAGGACGGCAAGCCTCGGATCATGTACTGCTACCAGGTCTGCGACCACGAGAGTTGCTACCGCGAGGTGAAGTCGCAGGCGATTTCCTACACCACTGGCGTTCCCGCAATGATCGGGGCGAAGCTGATGCTCGAAAAGCACTGGCTGCAGCCGGGCGTGTTCAATGTCGAGCAGCTTGATCCCGATCCCTTTATGGAGGCGATGAACGCCTGCGGCCTGCCGTGGAAGGTGGTGGAGCTGGACGCCTTCGATCTTGATACTGCGGCCGGGGTGTAATGCAGTTTTCCGATTTCAGCCGGCTGGACCTGGCGCGCCTGCCATCGCCGTGCTTCGTCGTCGACGAGGTGGTGATCGAGCGCAACCTGGCTATCCTGAACGATGTGCAGACGCGCAGCGGCGCGAAAATCCTGCACGCGCTGAAAGCGTTTTCCCTGTGGTCCCTGGCGCCGCTGACCGCGCGCTACCTGTCCGGCACCTGCGCCAGCGGCCTGCACGAGGCGCGGCTGGGACAGGCCTATTATGGCGGTGAAGTACATGTGTTTTCCGCGGCGTACGCGGAGCCCGATCTTGTCGAACTGCTGACGTTTGCCGATCACGTGGTGTTCAACAGCTGTTCCCAGTTGATGCGCTTTCGCGAACTGTGCGATCAGGCAATGCAGGCCCGGCCGGAGTTAAAAATCGGGCTGCGGATCAATCCGGAGCATTCCGAGGGCGAGGTGCCGTTGTACGACCCCTGTGCAGAAGGTTCCCGGCTGGGGGTGACCCGCGCCGAACTGGATCGTCACCTGGCGCTTCCCGAATTCGAGGCCGCCTGGCGCCTGGTATCGGGCTTGCACTTTCATACGCTGTGCGAGCAGGATTTCGCGCCGCTGGAGCGCACCCTGGCCGCCGTCGAATCGCGCTTTGGTGATTTGTTCGCGGGTATGAGCTGGGTGAACTGGGGCGGTGGCCATCATATTTCACGGCCGGACTACCAGGTCGAGGCGCTGGTCGAGTGCATCACCGCCTTTCGCGCGCGTCACGCGCTCGATGTCTACCTCGAACCGGGCGAGGCCGTTGCGATCGGGGCGGGTGTGCTGGTGACC
>CAYGOX010000470.1:0-2324 GCA_964351485.1 uncultured Halioglobus sp. | reverse complement strand
AGGTCGGCGGAAATCACTTTCATACCCGACCCGGGGAAATGACCGTGGGCATCGCTACACCCCGGCAGCAGGGTGCGGCCCTTGCGGTCGACAACCACCGTTTCATCCGTGACGCCGGCCATGATCGCCTCGGTGGTACCCACCGACTCGATTCGCTCACCGCGCACCGAAACCGCCTCGGCAACGGTGTTATTGGCGTCCATGGTCAGGACATCGCCATTGATGAAGACCTGGTGCGCCGGCGGCTGCGGCGTGCGCAGCGCAATGGAGGCCAGCACGCCCAGTCCGCCCAGCAGTGCCACAGCAATCACCAGGAAGGTCTTGAAATTCATAGCGAGGATTCCGTTTTGTGGCCCGCCGACCCCGGCACCGGGCCGGGGTCAGGGGCGTCAGGTAAAGTCCGGATCAGGCGACTTCGCCGAGCAGGATGTCGGCCAGGCGGGCGCGGTGCCAGGTGGCATCACCGAACAACAGCTGGCTGTGTTTCTGGCGCTTGAAGTACAAATGCACATAACACTCCCAGGTGAAGCCGATACCGCCGTGATACTGCACCGAACGGCCCGAGGTGAAGGCCGCGGTCTCGCTGGCCGAGGCCTTGGCCACGTGCGCATATTGCGCGGCTTTCTCCGGCTCGGTATCGATCGCGCAGGCGGCGTTGTACACCAGCGACTTGGTCTGGTCTATCTGGATCATCACATCGACCAGCGGGTGTTTCACCGCCTGGAAAAAACCCAGGGGGCGTTCAAACTGCTGACGCGCCCCGGCGTATTCGACGGTCGTCTGCAACTGCCACTCTGCCGCACCGACGATATCGGCCGCCAACAGCGTCCAGACGGCGGGCATGGCCTGCTCCAGCGCGGCCAGACCATTGGCCGCGACGCGCGTGCCGGTGGCGCCATCAAACACCACGTGCGCCTGATCGCGGGTCAGGTCAACAATGGCGTCCGGCTTGACCGTCACGCCCGGCGCGTCGGTGGCAATCCAGTACAGGCCGATACCGTCGCCGTCGCGCGCGCTGACCAACAGGCGCTGCACCTTGCGCGCATCCTGCACAAAACTGGCTGTGCCGTGCAGTGCGCCATCGCGCACCTCGACATCGGTGTCCGACAGCCAGGGGCTGCCGTGCGCATCGGTGATTGCCAGCGTGGCCGCCACGCCCTCGGCGATCTCGCCCAGTGCCGCGTCACCGTCCTCGCACTGCGCCAGCACATAGGTTGCTCCCAGCGTCGGCAGCAGCGGGCAGGGAAACGCGGCGCGGCCGAGTTCCTCGACCAGCCCGGCAACGGCGACCGCCGGCATACCGAGGCCGCCAGCGCTCTCGGGCACCGCGAGCGTGGTCCAGCCCAGCTCGACCATCTGTTGCCAAAGGTCCTCTTCCCAAAGACACGGCGTCTGCCGTTCGGGGTTCGGGTCACCCGCGACCAGCGTGTGCAGTTTCTCGGTGGAAAAATTGTCTGCGAAAAATTTGCGCGCCGAATCTTTCAGCAGCGCGGCCTCTTCGCCAAAGCCGTAATTGTCAGGTTGTGCCATCGTTGCCCCCTACTTCGATTTGGCCAGGCCCAGGACGCGCTCGCCCAGGATATTGCGCTGTACTTCACTGGTCCCCGCGGCGATCGTCATGCCGTAGGTGTTCATGTAGGCCATGGGCCACTGACCGCCGACCGGCGCGTTCTCATCGCCCAGGTACAGCGATGACGCCGCCCCGGCGATGTCCACCGCCAGTGAGGCGGTATGCTGCGAAATCTCGCTAGACAGGAGTTTGTTCTGCAGCGGCAACCGCGCCGGGTGATCCAGCAGTGCCGGCACGCGCTGGCGCCGTTGGTTTTCATTGAGCCCCATCTCCGCGATGACCTGCGCCATCATGCGGTCGCGGATCACCGGATCCTCCGACGCGGGCCGCCCGTTGCGCTGCGTGTTGCGCGCCAGGTCCATCAGGGTCGCGGCACTGGTGAGATGGGTTGCCTTACTCTTCATGCCACCGGAGCGCGGCGTCACTTTTTCTCCCGCCCCACGCTCGTGGGCCAGCGTAGTCATCGCCACCTGCCAGCCCTTGCCCAGTTCATCGAGACGATAGCTGTCGTCGACCTCCAGATTCTCGAAAATCACCTCGTTGAAACCGGTTTCACCGGTGATCTTGATCAGCGGGCGCACGGTGACGCCCTTGCCCAGGGCGGACTGGATCGGCACGACGAAATACGACAGGCCGTCGTACTTGTGTGACTTGTCCGTGCGCAACAAGATGATCATCCACTGGGCGAAGTGCGCCAGGGAGGACCAGACCTTGTGGCCGTTGATCACCCGCTTGTCGGCGTTCTATTCAGCAA
>CAYGOX010000469.1:438-2335 GCA_964351485.1 uncultured Halioglobus sp. | reverse complement strand
CCAGTGCGACCGCCGCGGCGCCGGTGGCGATATTGCCGCCGATAACCTGCATGGAGGGGTAGTCGCGCTTGATCATCTTCACGCGCTCGATCACGTTGCGCGAGTGGCCGTGCGCCGTGTCGACCACGATCACGTCGACACCGGCAGCGATCAGGGCCTCGACCCGCTCGTCGGTATCGGCGCTGGTGCCCACCGACGCGCCCACGCGCAGCTGGCCGTAGGAATCCTTGCAGGCAGCGGGAAAGCTCTCGGCCTTGTCGAAATCCTTCACCGTGATCATGCCGCGCAGATCGAATTTGTCGTTGACCACCAGGATCTTCTCAATCCTGTGCTCATGGAGCAGCCGCTGCACCTCGTCGAGGTCCGCGCCCTCGCGCACGGTCACCAGCTTTTCCTTGGGGGTCATGATGGCCGACACGAGCTTCTGCGGGTTGGATTCGAAACGCACGTCGCGTCGGGTCACGATACCCACCAGGTCCTGCCCGTTCAGCACCGGCACACCGGAAATACCGTGGGCGCTGGTCAGCTCGATCAGCTCGGCAATGGTCGCCGACTGCTGAATGGTGATGGGATCCTTCACCATGCCGCTTTCGAACTTCTTGACCTTGCGCACCTGCTCGGCCTGCTCGGCGACGCTCATACTCTTGTGGATGATGCCGATACCGCCTTCCTGCGCCATACCAATGGCCAGGCGGAATTCGGTGACCGTGTCCATGGCCGCAGAAACCAGGGGGATATTGAGGTCAATGTCGCGCGTGAGCTGGGTGCGCAGGGAGACGTCGGTGGCCACCACCTCGGAGTACCCAGGCGTCAGTAGCACGTCATCAAACGTCAGGGCTTCCTGGGCAATTCGCAGCATGGGGGCGATCTCCGGCGGCGGATGAATCAAGCGCGCGATTATAAGAGCATAGGGGTGACAGCACAATTGCCATGCGCAAAAACCCATCGATTCATGCAACCGGCCCGGCGATCACGTACACTGCGTGCTCAAAGCCGCCACCGGCCGGATCCGCAGCACCGTGAGCAACCCCTTCGACAATCCCTTCGACAATGGCGAAACGCCACCGACGCTCAGCGTCGCCCAGCTGAACCGGCAGGTGAAATCCCTGCTGGAGAGCCACTTCGGCTTTGTCTGGGTCGAGGGCGAAATCAGTAACTTCGCAGTCCCCTCCTCCGGTCACTGGTATTTCTCGCTCAAGGACGGCAACGCGCAGGTGCGGTGCGCGATGTTCCGCAATCGCAACCAGCGGGTGCGGTTCTCGCCTGGCTCGGGCGACGCAGTCAAGATCCGCGCCCGCGTATCGCTCTACGAGGGCCGTGGCGAATTCCAGCTCATCGTCGAGCACCTTGAACCGGCGGGCTCGGGGGCACTGCAACTGGCATTTGAGAAGCTCAAGGCCCGTCTGCTCGCCGAGGGCCTGTTCGACGAGGCGCTCAAGCGCGACCTGCCCTCGTCCATCAAGCACGTCGGCGTGGTGACCTCACCCACCGGCGCCGCCTTCCACGACATTCTCTCGGTGCTGGCGCGACGCGCGCCCTCCGTGCAGGTGTCACTGTTACCCGTGGCGGTGCAGGGCGCCGATGCCGCGCCACAGATCGTGCGCGCCATCGAGTTGGCCAACCGTTGGCACAGCCAGGGCAAGGTGCCGCTGGACGTACTGATCGTGGGGCGCGGCGGGGGTTCGCTGGAAGACCTGTGGGCCTTCAACGAGGAAATCGTGGCCCGCGCCGTTGCCGCAAGTGCCCTGCCGATTGTCAGCGCAGTGGGTCACGAGGTCGATTTCAGCATCGCCGACATGGCGGCCGATGTGCGCGCCCCCACCCCCTCGGCAGCCGCCGAACTGGTCAGCGACGACGAGGCCGAAACACTGGCGCTGTTGCACTCGGTAGAACGGGA
>CAYGOX010000469.1:0-428 GCA_964351485.1 uncultured Halioglobus sp. | reverse complement strand
GCTGGGCCTGGCCCTGCGCAATGCGCGGCTGCGACTGCGTCACCCAGGTTCACTGTTGCGCGAAAAAGCCCAGCGGCTTGACGATATGGAGCAGCGGCTGCTGCGCGCGCTGCGCCAACGCGTGGCAACTCGGCAGGCGCGCCTGAATGTACTCGACTCCCGCCTCCACGCCAGCGCGCCCGGCAAACGCATCGCAATGGTGCGAACCCGGCTGGACAGGCTGGAGGACAACCTGGTGCGCCACATGTCCCAGCGGCTGGGTCGCGCGCGCCACCGACTGGAGCGCCACGCCAGCGTGCTGCAATCACTGAGCCCGACGTCGATCCTGCAACGCGGCTACGCGATCCTGTACGACGAACGCGGCGCTATCGTGCGACGCTCCGAAAACCGCAAAGAGGGTGAGCAACTTGAGGCGCAGCTCGCCGAGG
>CAYGOX010000468.1:1374-2347 GCA_964351485.1 uncultured Halioglobus sp. | reverse complement strand
GGTGAATCGGGTGCACGCCGGGCTGCAGAAAATCCGGATCGAGCAGGGCCAGTGCCGCAGCGACCGGCTTGATGCGCCTGACGTGACCGGCCAGCGGTTCCTCCAGCGGGAATTGTTTCTCCCACTGCTCAAGCGCCTGGCCGAGCCACAGGAGAATGGCGCTCTGTTCTTTGCTGGGCAGTGCCGGGTCACCCATCGCCTCGGTTTGCGTGACCACGCCCATCCAGGGCGACAGGCTGAAATCGTCCACGTTCTCGAGGTAGCCCAGCAGTTCGTCGAGTTCCATCGTGTTCGCGCTGTTCACGGGCGCCGGCGAATCGTCATAGCGATCCTGCACCAGCTCGCGCAGCGTACACGGGAACGGAAAATGTTCGGTACTGAGGCTCAGGGGTTCAGCTTCCAGGTAATCATGGTCAGGAGGACTCCCCACAGGCCGACCAGCACAACAATGCGCCATTTGCCGGGAGCCGGTTTCGCCGTTCCCACGACGGCGTGTTTCTCAATGTTAAACGATCCGCAGGCCGGGCACTCCCCAACCTGACCGCTTTTTTTTCCGCGATAGCTGCAATCTTTGCAGAGAAAGGCCATGGGATTTATCGCGTGCTCTTGAGAAGTTGATCGACGATTCGTTCAAGTTGCTTGAGGTTGTTGCATTCCGCGCTGAAATGGCACGCGCTGAGATAGCGCTGCATCTCCGAATCACCCGTGCCCCAGGAGCGTCTCGATTCGGGGTTCAACCAGATCACCTGGCGCGAACGTTGGTAGATACTCTGCATAATATCCAGCTTCGCGTCGCCATTATTATTACGCGCATCCCCCAGGATGATAACGGTCGTGTTGCTGTTGATATCATCCATTGCAAGGCGCGCGAAATCCATCAGGCTATTCCCGTAGTCGGTCGCGCCGCCGAATTTCCAGTTTATCAATTCGATGGCTTTTTCTACAGGATAATCCTCGAAATATTCACTAACCT
>CAYGOX010000468.1:0-1364 GCA_964351485.1 uncultured Halioglobus sp. | reverse complement strand
AAACAGCAGGAGGAATTTTGAGTACGCGGCCACCGAACCGCTGACGTCACACACCGCCAGGATTTGCGGTTTTTCCCTTTTGGAGCGGCGCCAGTAGGTGTTGAACATCAGGCCATCGTTGGGGATGCCCCGGCGCAACGTTTTACCCATGTCCAGCTGCCCGCGCTTGAGCGGCCGCCGTTTGCGCGCATGGCGACTGGCCAGTTTCTTGGCCATTTTCCGGATCAGCGCCTGGACCTTGTGCAGGTATACCTGTTCGATGTTGTTCAGCCGAGTCTTGCTGAGGATGTCCTCCATAAACTGCTGTGAGCGACCTTCCGCCTGCAACAGGTATTCGCGTTCCACGTAATCACGCACCCGCTCGCGCAGTACGTCGCGGTAGCCCTGCACCACCGGCAGGGCGGGGTTGTTCTCGCGTTCCAGTTCGATGATCGCGTTGCGCAGCTGTTCCTCGCCCATCTCGTCGAGGATACGGCGGGTAAATTGTCCCCGCTGTGTAAACATTTCGATCTGGGCCAGTCCGACCCGTTCGCCTGCCTGGTTCATCGCCAGGGTCAGTGCATTGCGGTCGTTGTTGACCAGGCTCTGCATCAGGTCGCTCTCAAGCAGGCTCTGCAATGCCTGGCTTTCCTCGGCAGCTGCATCGAGCGCGGCCAGTGAGGGGTCTGCGCCGCCATCGGAAGCTTCGCCGTCTGCGCCCTCTTCGGATGTAGCATCGCCATCGGGAGTGTTGGCAGTATCCCCGGCCGCCTCTTCGGTCGTTGCCTCGGCGTCTGTCGGTGGCGCGAAGTCGGCCAGGTCCTGCTGGAAGAAACGGTCGAAGCACTGGCCAAAAATCAGTTCTTCCTCCGGCGACTTGGCCAGCGTCATGGCCAGGCCATCGCGCAACAGAGTGCGATCGGCGTAGCCCAGTCGGGCGGCGACATCCACTGCATCGAGTGTTTCCGCAGGCGACACGCGGATGTCGTGGGCGCGCAATACCTGGATGAAGCTGACAAGGTTCGCTTGCATGGGGCAGCGGTGTCAGCCGGGGCGCGTTGAAGCGACGCTGTCGTTGACCATGGCGCGCAGCTCGGTGTCCGCAGAGGCGATGTCGTCCTCGAATTTCAACAGGACGTTGAGGGTGCTGCGCACCAGTTCCTCGTCGAGATGTTCAGCGTGCAGCAGCAGCAGGCTGCGCGCCCAGTCGATCGTTTCAGAGATGGCGGGCACTTTTTTCAGATCCAGCTGCCGCAGTGAATGGACAAACTCCACGAGTTGGTGGCGCAGGGTCTCATCGACATCGGGCACGCGACTGAGCACGATCCGCTCCTCCAGATCCACCGTGGGAAACGGGATGTACAGGTGCAGGCAGCGGCGTTTGA
>CAYGOX010000467.1:0-2365 GCA_964351485.1 uncultured Halioglobus sp. | reverse complement strand
CCGATCGGGCAGCGCCGCGCGACGATCCCCCTGGCGCAGTTCGCACGCGCCCGATTCGTTCAGCCGCACCAGCGGCAAACTGCCCACCGCGGTGTCAGCGGGAAGCAGCAGGCTGTCCATCTCAGCCAGCTTGTCGCTCGCCTTGAGGGCCTCCAGCGTACTCAGCGTGACGCTGTCGGCCAGGGTAAACGGCCCCGCCGCGGTGCGCCGCAGCGCGCCGACATGGGCGCCACAGCCCAGCGCCTCACCCAGGTCCTCGGCCACTGACCGGACATAGGTGCCCTTGCTGCATGCCAGCCGCACCTCGACTTCGGCCGCGGGACCGGGGCGAAATGCCAGGACATCCAGCGACGTGATCGTCACCTGGCGTGCCTTGCGCTCGACCTCCACGCCCTTGCGCGCCAGCTTGTACAGCGGCTGGCCCTCGTGCTTGATCGCCGAGTACATCGACGGCACCTGCTCGATCGTGCCGATAAAGGCGTGCAGGGCAGCCGAGACAGTCGCCTCGTCCAGGCCTGACGTATCGGCCTGTTGCAGCACCTCGCCCTCGGCATCGCCGGTGTCGGTCTTCGTGCCGAGCACGAAGGTCGATTCGTAGACCTTGTCGGCGTCGAGCAGGTACTGCGAAAACTTGGTCGCCTCGCCGAAGCAGATCGGCAGCACGCCGGTCGCCAGCGGATCGAGGCTGCCGGTGTGCCCGGCCTTGGCGGCATGGTAAAGCCGCTTGACCTGCTGAAGGGCGTAGTTGGACGAATCACCCAGCGGCTTGTCCAGGACGAGAATCCCGTTTACCGGCCGCCCGCGACGACGCCTTGCCACTACTCCCCCGCGCCTTCGTCGCCGCGCAGACCGAGGCGGCGATCCGCATCCGCCGCCCGGCGGATGAGATCCTCAAGGTCGCGACCGTGGCCGACGCTGGTATCAAAATAAAACCGCAGCTGGGGAACACTGCGCATGCTGCTGTCACGGGACAGGGCACTGCGCAAAAACCCCGCCGCCTTGTTCAGCACCGCGGTGGAGGCCGCTGCCTCGTCCTCGGAGTCGCAACCCATCAGGGTATAAAACACCTTGGCGTGACCGAGATCGCGGCTGACATCAACGCCGGTGATGCTGACCATCCCCACGCGCGGGTCGCGCACTTCACGCTGAATGAGTGCCGCGAGTTCGCGCTGCAGATAATCTGCAACGCGCTGTGTGCGGGCGTACTCTTTAGCCACGGCGCAGGATCCGGAACTCCTACAGAGTCCGGGCAATCTCCTTCACTTCGTAGACTTCGATGAGGTCGCCTTCCTTCACGTCGGTGTAGTTCTTCACGCCGATGCCACACTCCATGCCGTTGCGCACTTCGTTGGCGTCATCCTTGAAGCGGCGCAGCGATTCCAGCTCGCCCTCGTAGATCACCACGCTGTCGCGCAGCACGCGGATAGGCTTGGACCGGTAAACTGTTCCCTCGATCACCATGCAACCTGCAATCTGGCCGAACTTGGGTGAGCGGAATACATCGCGAACCTCGGCGATACCGACGATTTCCTCGCGCAGTTCCGGCGCCAGCATGCCCGACAGGGCGAGCTTCACATCGTCGATCAGGTCGTAGATGACGTTGTAGTAACGCATGTCGACGCCTTCGTTCTCGACCAGGTTACGCGCAGCGGTATCGGCGCGTACGTTGAAGCCAAAGACGACCGCGTTGGAGGTCATCGCCAGGTTGACGTCGGTTTCGGTGATACCACCGACACCGCCGGCAACAATATTCACCTGCACTTCCTCGTTGCCCAAATCGAGCAGCGAGGACTGGATGGCTTCCAGTGAACCGCGCACGTCGGCCTTCACCACCACGTTGAGTGTCTTCTTCTCGCCCGCGGTCATGCTTTCGAACATGTTGTCGAGCTTCGCGGCCTGCTGGCGCTGCAGCTTGTTCTCGCGGGTTTTTTCCTGGCGGAAGTCCGCGATCTCGCGGGCGCGCTTCTCGCTCTCGACTACGGCAAAGATGTCACCGGCAGCGGGCGTCCCGTCCAGGCCGAGAATTTCCACCGGGATACTCGGGCCCACGGAATCGACCGGGTTGCCGTCCTCGTCCAGCATGGCCCGCACGCGTCCAAACTGCAGGCCGGCCAGGACGATATCGCCCTTGGACAGGGTGCCCATCTGGACCAGCAGCGAGGCTACCGCGCCGCGACCCTTGTCGAGCCGCGATTCGATCACGATACCCTGCGCAGGGACATCCTTGGGCGCTTCCAGTTCGAGCAGTTCAGCCTGCAACAGCACCGCGTCAAGGAGTTCTGGAATACCCTCACCGGTGTGGGCGGAGACATTGATAAACTGCGTGTCGCCACCCCACTCTTCGGGAATGACTTCCTTGGCCGCC
>CAYGOX010000466.1:0-2366 GCA_964351485.1 uncultured Halioglobus sp. | reverse complement strand
GCGGCATGAAATTGGTTGTGCCTTGCAGTAGAATGGCCGCCGCCTGATCGAGCCGGCTGGCATCGGCTACCTGAAAAACGTGAAGAGAGAACGCCTGTTATGAAGAAGTACACCATTGCCCTGTTGGCCGGGGACGGCATCGGCCCGGAGATCATGGCTGAGGCCATCAAGATTTTTAAGGTGGTTGAAGAGCGCAATGACGTGACGTTCGACCTGCAGGCAGCGCCCTTTGGCGCGCAGGCCTACTTCGATTGCGGGCACCCCTTCCCGGACGAGACCAAGGCTATTTGTGACGCGGCCGACGCGATCATCAAGGGCCCCATCGGGCTGAGCCACGAGGAGTCGCAGAAAATTCCCGTCGACATGCAGCCCGAGCGCGGCGCGCTCCTGCCCCTGCGCCGCCGGTACAACACGTTTGCAAACTTCCGCCCCGTCTCTCTGCCGGCCAGCCTGGGTCACTTTTCGCCGCTGAAGCCCGAGGTGATCGGCGACGGGATTGACCTGATCATGGTCCGCGAACTGGTCGGCGGCCTGTACTTTGGCGCCAAGGAGGTGGGCGTGAACGAGGCCGGGTTGCGCTATGTTCGCGAAACGCTCGAATACGACGAAGAGCAGATCCGCCGCATCATGCACGAGGCGCTCAAGCTGGCCATGGGGCGCAAGAAAGTGCTGCACAATATCCACAAGAGCAATGTCCTGAAGTCGAGTGTGCTCTGGAACGAGGTGCTCGAGGAAGTGGCGGTTGAGTACCCGGAGGTGGAGATCAAGCACATCCTGGTCGACGCCGCGGCGACGCTGCTGTGCCTCAACCCCGGTCAGTTCGATGTCATGGTGATGGAGAACATGTTCGGCGATATTCTCAGTGACCAGGGTGGCGGTATTCTCGGCTCACTGGGCCTGATGCCCTCCGCGTGCAAGGGGCCCGAGAAGAGCTACTACGAGCCGTCCCACGGTTCTGCGCCGGATATTGCCGGGCAGAACATCGCCAACCCCTATTCGATGATCGGGTCGGTGGCGATGATGCTGGAAAACAGCTTCGGTATGGTGGAAGAATCCAAAAATGTCTGGCGCGCCATGCAGAGCGTCTTCGCCGACGGTTACTCGACGCCGGATCTTTCCAAGCCCGGCAGCGACGTCAAGATGATCAACACCGACGCCTTCGGCGACAAGGTGGTGGAGGCGTTGCGGGCTATGCCCGTGGTGAGCTAGGGGTCACCCGCGGCCTTGCCCAGCATGGACAGCACGCTGGAGTCGGTCTTGCGCTCGTGGAGCTGCAGGTTGACGATGCGCAGCGCTGCCAGGATGGCGGCAAACACCTGGTTTGAGTGGACGCCGCGCGTGCGCACCGTCTGCTCACCGCAATCCCAGGTGATGACGCACTCGGTGAGCGCGTTGGCGTGTCCGCCCTTGGGAATGCGCACCTCGTAGTCCAGCAGGGTGGGCAGGGCGTAGTCGTGTGACGCCATCGCCTTGTTGATGGCATCGCTGAAGGCATCGAAGCCGCCGTTGCCCGCGCCCGTTGCCTGGATTTTTTCGCCCTCGACCAGAATCTGTATGCTGGCGGTGGATTTCAGTTCCAGGCCGCTGGTCACCGAGCAATTCAACAGCTTGATGTGGTGATAGCTCTTGCTCTCGAGTACATCGGCGATGATGAAGGGCAGGTCATCGATCGTGATCAGCTCCTTGGAATCGCCCAGCTTCACCACGCGCGCCAGTACTTTCTTCTGGTTTTCTTCCGACAGGTCCAGGCCCAGCGCCTCGAGGTTCTTCGCCAGCGATGCCTTGCCGCTCATCTTGCCCAGCGCATAGCTGCGGGTCCGCGCGAAGCGTTCGGGACTGAGCCGCGTTTCGTACAGGCCACCTTTCTGATCGCCATCGGCATGGATGCCCGCGGTCTGGGTGAATACGTCGGCGCCGACGATGGGCGCGTTGGCCGGGACGCGTTTGCCTGAAAAGGTTTCCACCATGCTGCTCAGCTGCGCGATGTACTGCTCGTCGATGGACAGCTCCATGCCGAGCTTGTCGCGCAGCACCACGGCGACCTCCGCCAGCGACGCGTTGCCCGCACGCTCGCCGAGGCAGTTCACCGTGCAGTGCACGCTGCTCACACCGGCCTGCACCGCGGCCATAACATTGGCCGTGGCCAGGCCGTAGTCGTTGTGCGGGTGAAAATCGAATTGCTGCTGCGGGTAGCGGCGGCACATGTCGCCTAGGCTGTCGAACACCTCGGCCGGAGACATCACGCCCAGTGTGTCGGGCAGCATGAAATGGGTGATACCGCAGTCCTTGATGGCGTCCATCATGGCGAAAACGTAGTCGCGGCTGTCGCGGTAGCCGTTGGACCAGTCCTCCAGGTAGGCGTTGAC
>CAYGOX010000465.1:0-2370 GCA_964351485.1 uncultured Halioglobus sp. | reverse complement strand
TCGACGCGATCCGCGCCGGGACGTCCTCGTAGCTGTGCGCGCGGTACAGCAGGTAGTTCATGGGCGGGATCACCAGGATCGTCACGATCTGCGCCGCCATGTACCACAGGTCGAGTACTTCGATCATCAGGTACATCAGGCCGAAGTTTGCCGCCAGGCCCAGCAGTGAGGCGATGACGAACTTCGGCAACGAACTCACGTGACGGCTGTCGCTCTGGAAAACCCAGTTGCGATTGAGCCAGTAGCTTTGCAGTACGACCCAGCAAAACGCCAGCGAGGTGGCCAGCAGCGGTGGCAGTGCGGCCCACTCCACCAGGCCGTACAGCAACGCCAGGTGCGTCACCGTACCGAGCACGCCTACCAGAGCGTACCGGGAGACCGAACCCGGCATCAGCGCTGTCCGGTCGGTGGGCGATCCTGCGTATCTTCGGCCACCAGGTAGCGCGGCCGCGCCTTGACCTCGTTGTAGATGCGCGCGAGGTATTCGCCGATGATGCCCAGCGACACCATGATAATGCCGCCGGTGATGAGCAGCAGCAGGATGACCGTGGTAAATCCGCTCACCGCCACGCCGGAAAAGTAGGTGGCCAGCGTATCGATACCCAACACGATTGCGAACAGCATGAACCCGACGCCGAACAGCGTGATCAGGTGCAGCGGTGCGGAAGAAAAGGAAACGATGCTGGACAGCGCGAGGCGGAACAGGCTCCAGGTGCTCCACTTGGAGACGCCGCCGGCCCTGGGCGCAACGTCGAATTCAATTTGTACGCGGTGGAACCCCACCCAGGCGCTCATGCCGCGGAAGAATACGTTTCGCTCCGGCATCGCGCGCCACGACTCGACCACGCGGCGGTCGAGTAGCTTGAAGTCCGAAGCGTTCTTGAGGTCGACGCCGGAAAGCCGGTCGAACAGCGTATAGAAACCGTCGGCAAACGCGTGCGCCAGGCGTGACTCCCTGCCGCGGTCGCGCTTGACGCATTCGACGATGTCGACATCGCCCGCGCGCCAGGCCTCGAGCATCTGCCCGATAAGACTGGGCGGGTGCTGCAGGTCGACATCCATGACGATTGTGGCCTGCGCATCGGACAGTTCCAGCCCGGCGCACAGTGCCGCTTCCTTGCCGAAGTTGCGCGACAGCCGGATTGCGCGAACCTGCGGATGGCGCGGGCACACCTTGTCGAGCAAGACCTGCCACGTGGTATCGTCCGAACCGTCGTCGACGACGATAATTTCGAAATCCTCCAGGTCGTCGATGGCAAGCAATGCCCTGGCGATCCTGTTGAGTGCGCCCGCGACAATCGTCGCCTCGTTGTAAACGGGAATGACCAGTGACAGTGCTTTCATATCAGTGTCGTCGGGCGCGGTGTAAACCGGGTGTGAGCGTGGCAGTCATCATACATGCACCGGCGGGTCTGCGGCGACTGTGGTGTGTCAGTCGCCGAGCAATCGGCGCACCGGATAGGCGGCCGAGCGCCACGGGCTGGCCCTGTCCTGCGACCAGACGGCGAAGTGCGCGTACCGCGCGTCGATACCCGCCTTGCGCAACAGGAATTTCAGCTCGCGCTGCGGCATCAGCCACTCAGTGCAGTCGTGTTCCGGCAGGACCAGGCCGTTGTGCTTCGAAAACAGGTACAGGCTGCAGCGTTTGCTCTTCAGACCGGGTTGATAGTGCAACCGGGTGAGACCCCGCGGCCGGTCTCCTTCAATCGAGGCGATGGGAGCCGGATGCTGCGGCATGGGCTTGCCGACAAATGCAGGATTGCGCGCCCGCCTGCCCAGCGGCAGCGGGGATTTGCCGCTCAGGTCGTGGTAGGGCGCCTGGCCCGGGTGCACGATCGGCAGGGTGCCCCAGCGGCCGTTGCGCAGTTTGGCAACGTAGCTCCACACGCTGTAGTTTTCTGCGGCCAGCGGGGCGAACCGGGAGAAAAGCAGGTACTGCGAATCGTCCGAGCGCAGGATTTCGTCCACCGGGTTGATCGGGGCCACGGCCAGTGCAGGCGGTTCGGCAGTGAGGCGGGCGTGAACGCCCAGCAGGCCGGTGACGAACACGGTCGCGCAAGTCAGTGCCGCCAGCCATTGCGAGCGGGTCTGGCAGCTGAGCCAGACCAGCAGCCATAGCAAAAGTAGCGAGGGCACCGTTGTTATCTGCACCCGGCGGATTGCCACCATAGCCGCCGGCGCCGCCGATCATGTACCAGCGCAGTGACAGGTAGCCGGCCAGCACCAGTGCAAAAGGTGTGATTGTCGCCAGCCGCTGGCGTGGAGTCCTGTCCCCGAGAAAGAACAGGATGCCCGGCAGCGGTAGGTAGACCTCTTTGGCCAGCACAGCGAGTGCGTAGCAGATCAGTGCGCCTGCGAGCCAGGCCAGAT
>CAYGOX010000464.1:0-2373 GCA_964351485.1 uncultured Halioglobus sp. | reverse complement strand
TTGAAAGGCGTACTGCAAGAGCGATTTAATCTCGTCCATCAGCTTGATAAACAGCGGATCAAGGTGGCCGATGGTGGGGCGCGACAGGGCGCCCAGCACGCGGGCGGATACGTCTGACGGCCCGGGGCCCATCAGGGTGCGGCGTGGCGGGTAGAAACTCTGTGTCATCGTGCGGTGCCCAGTCGTTGCGAGGGGCGCAACGGTAACAGATTTGCCGGTCCGCATAAATTGTGTACAGCTATGTTCTCTATAGCGACAGGAAATGCGCCGTCGTAAATTTGCGCGAATACCGAGTCCCGGTACTTGATTCCTGGCCATGATTTGCCATCCTGAAAGACAGGGGCGGCGCTGGTGAGAGGCCGACAACCCCGCGCTAATAATGAATGACAGGAGTATTTTCGTGCACAGACCCAACGCAGAACCCAATATCGCAGGAACCCTGTTGCGCCGGGCGCAGCTCAACGCCGAGCGAACCGCTCTGATCTTCGAGGAGCAGACTTTCACTTTCGGTGAGTTCGCAGAGCGTGTCAGGCGTCAGGCAACCCTGCTGCGCGACAACGGGGTTTGCGTGGGCGACCGTGTCGCCTATCTCGGGCTCAACCACCCGGCGCTGCTGGAGACGATGTTTGCCGCCCAGACCCTGGGTGCGGTGTTTGTGCCATTGAACTTCCGCCTCACGGCGGAGGAACTGACCTTCATCATCAACGACGCCGGTGTGCATACTATTTTCGTCGATGACATGTTGCGTGGGGTGTTGGAGCCCGCGCGTGAGCAGCTGTGCGTGCACCACTACTTTTCCAGTGAGTCGGAGGCGCCCGGCTGGCGTCACCTCGATACCGAGCGGGAGGGGCAGTCGCCTGTCGACGCTGCTGTATCAGTCGATCAGCACGACCTCGCGATCATCATGTATACCTCCGGTACCACGGGCCTGCCCAAGGGTGCGATGCTGACCCACGGCAATATCATGTGGAACAACATCAACGCGATGCTGGCTTTCGGCGGTGAGCGCGACGATGTCGTCCTGACCGCCGCGCCGCTGTTTCATATCGGCGGCCTCAACGTGATGACGATCCACTCTTTCCATGTGGGGTCGAGCATTGTACTGGAGAGAAACTTCGAACCGACCCAGATACTGGCCGACATCGAGCGTTACGGGGTCACCCACATGTTTGGTGCGCCCGCCATGTTCCTGTTTATGTCGCAACAGCCGTCGTTTGCCGATACAGACCTGAGCAAAGTGAAGAACTTCATCTGTGGCGCGGCGCCGGTGCCGGAGTCGCTGATCGAACTGTACGGCAAGCGCGGCGTGGATTTCTGCCAGGGCTACGGCCTGACCGAAACCGCGCCCTTCAGCGCCTTCCTGACGCCGGAGTGGTCGATTTCAAAGCTCGGCTCGGCCGGGCAGCCGCCGATCTACAGTGACCTGCGCATCGTCGATAACGACAACAAACCGGTGGCCGCCGGTGAGCGCGGGGAGATTTGCCTGCGGGGGCCGAACATCATGAAAGGTTACTGGAACCGGCCGGACGCGACGGCCTCGGCCATTGACGCCGAGGGCTGGTTTCACTCCGGGGATGTCGGCTACGTCGATGAGGATGGGTTCCTGTTTATCTGCGACCGCCTCAAGGACATGGTGATTTCCGGCGGTGAGAATGTCTACCCGGCGGAGGTCGAGAGCGTGTTGTACCGACATGACTCGATTGCCGAAGTGGCGGTGATCGGCCTGCCCGACGAGAAATGGGGTGAGGCGGTGACGGCCGTGGTCGCGCTGCACGAGGGGCAGAGTCTCACCCTCGAGGAGCTGCGCGAGTTCGCCAAGCCGCTGCTGGCCAAGTACAAGCTGCCCTTAAAGCTGCATGAGGTCGACGCGCTGCCGCGCAACCCAGCGGGCAAGGTGCTCAAGTTCGTTCTGAAGGAGCAGCTCGCCGAGTAGGGCGCGCGGTTCAGTCGTCCGGCGTCAGGCCGACATTGGCCTGGGCTGCGGCGATGCGGGCGATCGGCACGCGGAACGGGCTGCACGACACGTAGTCCAGTCCCAGGTCGTGGCAGAAGCGGATTGAGCGCGGATCGCCGCCGTGCTCGCCGCAGATACCGTACTTGATGCCTTTCTTGCGCTGGCGGCTCTCGCTGACAGCGATTTCCATCAGCCGGCCCACCGCGCGCCGGTCCAGCGACACAAACGGATCGACGTCGATCAGTTTCTCCGCCAGGTATTTCGGGATGAACTTGCCGGCGTCATCGCGCGAGAATCCGTAGGTCATCTGGGTCAGGTCGTTGGTGCCAAAACTCATGAACTCCACCTCGGGCGCCAGGCGATCGGCACCGAGCGTGGCGCGCGGCGTTTCCATCATCGTGCCCACCTTGTAGGGAATC
>CAYGOX010000463.1:0-2380 GCA_964351485.1 uncultured Halioglobus sp. | reverse complement strand
CACGCCCGATTCCAGGCCGTGCAGTCGCGCCACGGCCAGCGGCGCCTCGCCCATGTCGATGCCGGTGACAGTGGCGCCGCGCTGGGCCATGGCCTCGGCCAGCAGGCCCCCGCCGCAGCCGACGTCGATCAGGGTGCGGCCGGCGACCGGCGAATGGGTGTCGATAAAGTTCGCGCGCAGCGGGTTGATTTCATGCAGTGGCTTGAATTCGCTGTCGCGGTCCCACCAGCGCGAGGCCAGTGCCTCGAACTTGGCGATTTCCTGCGGGTCGATGTTGTCACTCTGCGTGGCGGTCATAATGCGCTCACTGTTGTGGGGTGGTACTGCTGATACGCGCCTGCCACGCATTTGTCTTTGTCGCCAGCGCATCCAGGTCGATCCGCTGCAGGATGCGGTCGGCCATGATCAGTTCACCGTTGATCCAGCTGTGGCTCACCTGGCTGCCGTTGCAGGCGTAGACGAGCTGGGACAGCGGGTTGTACAGCGGTTGCGTTTCCGGTCCGGAGAGATCGACAGCGATGATATCGGCCTGCTTGCCCACTTCCAGGCTGCCGATGTGATCGGCGATCCCCATGGCGCGGGCACCGTTGATGGTGGCCATGGCCAGGGCGTCTTCAGCCGGCAGCACCGAGGCATCGTGCTCGGACAGCTTCGCCAGCAGCGCGGCCGTCTGCATCTCGATGAACAGGTTCAGGTTGTTGTTGCTCGCCGCGCTGTCGGTGCCCAGGGCGACATTCACCCCGGCGTCCATGAGTCGGCTCACCGGACAGGTACCCGAGGCCAGCTTCATGTTGGACATGGGGCAGTGCACCACGTGGGTGCCGGTCTGGGCGAGCAGGGTGATGTCCTGGTCGCCGATATCGGTCATGTGGACGGCCTGCGTGCGCGGCCCCAGCAGTCCGAGCCGATTGAGGCTGTCCAGCGGGCGTTCACCGTGTTCCTCCACGGCCTGCAGGACCTCGCCCGCGGTCTCGTGCAGGTGAATGTGGACGATGGTATCGAGTTCGTTTGCCAGGGTTGCGATCTTGGCCAGGTTCTCCTGGCTGACCGTGTACGGCGCGTGGGGGCCGAAAACGACATTGACCAGCTCGCTGTGCTTGAAGTCGTCGCGCACCGCCAGGCCCTTGCTGATGTAGTCGTCGGCGTCGCGCCCCCAGGCGGTGGGGAAATCAAAAACGGGAAAGGTGATCTGGCAGCGCATGCCCAGCCGCTGCGCGGTGGCGGCGGTGATGTTGGGAAAGAAATACATGTCGCTGAAGGTCGTGGTGCCGCAGCGCAGCATCTCGGCGATGGCAAGCTCCGTCCCGTCGCCGACAAATGTCTCACTGACGTGAGCGCCCTCGGCCGGCCAGATATGGTCCTCCAGCCAGGGCATCAGCGGGGTGTCATCGGCGTACCCGCGCAGCAGCGTCATGGCGGCGTGGCCGTGGCAGTTCACCAGTCCGGGCAGGATTGCGCGGCCGGGCAGTTCGAACTCGCGTGCGGCGGTGATGCCCTGCGCCTCGGCGCGCGGGACAATCGCCGTTATCCGGCCGTCGGTCACGGCTACGCTGTGGGCCACCAGCACCAGGCCGTGCGGCAGGACGGGCACTACCCAGTCCGGGTGCAGCAGGGTGTCCGCAGTGGTTGGAATCTCGCTCATTGTCGGTATCGTATCGCCTGTTTTCCGGGGGTCGCGGGGCCCTCGGCGCGGGTCGGAATGCGCCCGCGCAGCCGATTTCGGCGGCCCGCGCGAGAGTATACCCGCAAATCCGCCCGCGACCGCCAGAACGCCTTGAATTTCTTCAAAAACATGGCAGCTGGGACAGAATCTCGCGTATAATCGGCGGTTTGTTTCCGGGCCGCCGCGGGCGGTCCGGCGGGGCGTCGCGCGATGCCCCGGTGTCGTGGTCCAGAACCGCTTAGACCGTCCGAGGAAGCCGCGTTACATGGGTGAAATAGCCAAAGAAATTCTTCCCGTCAACATCGAAGACGAGATGAAGCAGTCGTACCTCGATTACGCTATGAGCGTGATCGTGGGCCGCGCCCTGCCGGACGTGCGTGACGGCCTGAAACCGGTCCATCGCCGCGTGCTGTACGCGATGAACGAGCTCAACAACGACTGGAACAAGGCCTACAAGAAGTCGGCCCGCGTGGTGGGCGACGTGATCGGTAAATACCACCCGCACGGCGACTCCGCCGTGTACGACGCGCTCGTGCGTATGGCCCAGCCGTGGAACCTGCGCTATCCGATGATCGACGGCCAGGGCAACTTCGGCTCGATCGACGGCGACTCCGCGGCCGCCTACCGCTACACCGAGAGTCGTCTCGCCTCGCTCGCCGAGATGATGCTCGCCGACATCGACAAGGACACGGTCGACTTCCAGGAGAACTACGACGA
>CAYGOX010000462.1:2091-2414 GCA_964351485.1 uncultured Halioglobus sp. | reverse complement strand
CCGACTTTCTCATCTATAGCCAGGGCGGCCATAGACAGGTCAATGATCAGCCGGTTGTACGCGTACAAGGACGTGTCTTGGAGGTTGCCATGAGTTTATCTGAATCGGAATACCGCGGGCTCGATGCCACTGCGCTTGCGGCGCTGGTGAGTGGTAGTGAGGTCAGCCCGGCCGAGGTGCTGGAGGTGGCGATAGCCTGCATTGACGCCGATAACCCTTCTCTGAATGCGGTGATACATCCGCTGTACGACGCGGCGCGTGACAGTCTGGCGGCGATCCCGCCCGATGCTCCCTTTGCCGGGGTGCCGCTGCTTCTTAAGGAC
>CAYGOX010000462.1:0-2081 GCA_964351485.1 uncultured Halioglobus sp. | reverse complement strand
CTGCTCACGGGCCTCGGTCATCACCTGGCCGGCGCGCCGCAGACGCTGGGTAATGCAGCCCTGCGCGATGTCGCTCCGCGCTCGACCCACAGCAGCGAACTGGTCGAGCGCCTGGCCCGCGCCGGGTGCGTGTTCCCGGGCAAGACCAACGTGCCGGAGTTCGGATTGCTCGGTACCACCGAGCCACTGGCCTTTGGGCCGTCGCGGAACCCCTTTGACCCCACGCGCACGCCGGGCGGTTCCAGCGGCGGTTCGGCGGCCATGGTCGCGGCGGGAGCGGTGCCGGTGGCGACCGCGAACGATGGCGGCGGGTCTATCCGCATCCCGGCCAGCTACTGCTCCCTGGTCGGGCACAAGCCCAGCCGAGGCCTGGTGAGCAACGGGCCGCATTACGCCGAACTCTGGGACGGACTCAACAGCGATCTGGTGGTCTCGCGCTCGGTGCGCGATACGGTGGGCGTACTCGCCTGCGTCGCCGGCCCCGCGCCGGGCGACCCCTACGGCGCGCAGTGCAGCGCGCAGGCCTTTGAACACCTGTTGGAGCGCACGCCGGGCTCCCTGCGCATCGCGCTCGATACTCGCCCGCCGGTCCCGGTGCCCGTGGACGACAGTGCGGTCGGGGCAGCGCGGCAGATGGCAGGCGTCCTGGCCGCGCTCGGGCACGACGTGGAGGAGGCGCGCCCGGCAATCGACAGCGACCTGGCGCTGGACGGGTTCTCGGCCATCTACCTCGCCGCCGCAGCGGCGGATTACGCGATGGTCCAGGCGGTGGCGGGCAAGTCCGCTGCACGGCGCGGAACAGAGGCGCCGACGCGCTTTCTGGCCTACCTCGGCCGCTGTCTGTCGGCGGGGCAACTCACAACGGCCCGGCGCCAGATCAACGTGCTCAATCGCGAGATGGGCCGTTTCCTGGGCGAATACGACGTGTACCTCACGCCGACCACCGCCGGGGTCGCACACCTGCTGGGCGCGCAGCAGCCACCCGCGCTGGTGACGGTGGGGGGGCGGCTGATCGAGTGGCTGGGACTGGGACGCCATCTGGTCGGCTCGGCACTGCTGCGCGAAAACTTCCTGCAGGCGGTGGAGCGGGTGCCGTTTACCCAGTTGGCCAATCTCGCCGGATTGCCGTCTGTCAGCGTGCCGGGGCAGCCCGATGCTGCGACGGGACTGCCCGTCGGGGTCATGCTGACCGCCGCGCAGGGACGTGACGACGTGGTCCTGCAACTCGCGGCGCAGGTGGAACAGGCGCAGCCCTGGGCTGACCGCTACCCGTTTGCGGCCGACAAAGCGTGAATATTGCCAAATTGTGACAAAAAACCGTGGTGCCGCCCTGTGCAAACGGCGTGGCGGCGGTATGCTTGATCAAGCTCGGGGATAAAGAATAACGACGCGTCCCGAGGACGCGGTGCGATCCGGATACGGGAGCGACACCATGGCGTTAGCCCAGGCAATCATGACGGCCCTGATCGATACCGATCTGTCGGGCTATGAACTGGCCCACGATTTCGAGTCATCACTCGGTTTTTTCTGGCGCGCTTCCCACCAACAGATCTACCAGGAACTGCACAAGCTGGCCGACAAGAAGTGGCTGAGCAAGCGCGAGGTCCGGCAGAGCGGCAAACCCAACAAGATCGTCTACGGCCTCACCCTGGCAGGGCGCAACGCGCTGGCCGACTGGGTGTACCGCGAGAGCCGCAACACGCCGGCCAAGGACGAGCTGATGATCAAGCTCTACAACCTGTCCGAGGAAAACGCGGCGCACCTGAGTGCCCAGATCATGGAGCGCCGCGAGGCGACCATGAAGATGCTGTATATCTGCGAAAAAATCCGACTGCGGCACTACGAGGATCCGCTCGGGCTGCCCACGCGCAGCAAGGGCGTCTACCTGGCGCTCGCCGCCTCCATGGGACAGGGCGAACATTTCCTGGCGTGGTGTGATGAAGCCCTGGCGCTGATCGGCAGCGTCGAGCGGCCCAGGGCGTCGCGTCGGGCCTGAGTCAGCATTTTGTCGGGGTGGTAATTGCTGCGTAGTCCGCAGCCCGCGGCGTGACCTGGCCCTCCAGGACACGCAAAAGCGCCAT
>CAYGOX010000461.1:0-2418 GCA_964351485.1 uncultured Halioglobus sp. | reverse complement strand
CGCCGGACCAGTCACTGGAATGGTCAGACTCCGGCGTCGAGGGCGCCAACCGCTTCCTCAAGCGCCTGTGGAAACTGGCGCACGCACACTGCGCGCTCGGCGATGTGCCGGCACTGGATGCCGGCGCACTCGACGACGCCCAGAAAAGCGCGCGTCGCAAAACCCACGAGACCATCGCCAAGGTCGACGACGACTACGGCCGCCGCCAGACCTTTAACACCGCCGTGGCCGCCGTGATGGAACTGTGCAACGAGCTGGGCAAGCTGGACGACAGCCAGCCGCAGAGCCGCGCGGTCATCCGCGAAGGCCTGGTCGCCACCACCCTCATGCTCAGCCCGATCGTGCCGCATATCGCCCACGCGCTGTGGCCGCTGCTGGGCGGTGCCGGCGACGTGCTGGATGCGCCGTGGCCAACCGTCGACGACAGCGCGCTCACGCGCGACAGCATCGAGATGGTGGTACAGGTCAACGGCAAGGTGCGGGCCAAAATGGACGTCGCGCCGGATGTCGACAAGGCCACCGCCGAGGCCACCGCCCTGGCCCAGGACAATGTGCAGCGCTTCCTCGAAGGTGTCACGGTGCGCAAGGTCATTGTGGTGCCCGGTAAATTGGTTAACATTGTCGCGAACTGATCGCACCCGCAGCGAGATCCGCCATGTCACGTTTCCTTTCCACTGCCTTCGCCCTGCTGTTCTGCCTCGCGCTGTCCGCCTGCGGCTTCCAGCTGCGCGGCACCGGCGATTACGGCAAACTGCTGCCCGAAAGCTGGAAGAGCCTGGCCCTGGTCAGCCCCAACGCCAACAGTGAGCTGAGCCGCGAGGTCAGCGCGAATTTCGCCGCCAACGGGGTCAACTGGCAGGACCGCGACACCGCCAGTTACACGCTGGTCCTGGAGGGTGAAAAGTTCGAGCAGGACAATCTCTCCCTCAGCTCCGAAGCGCGCGCGGCGGAATACGAACTGACCATGAGCACGCAGTTCACCGTACTGGACACCCACAACAAGGTGGTGATGGAGCAGACCCGGGCCTCCGTGGTCAAGCAGATGGAAAACGATCCGCGCAACGTGGTGGGCAAGGAGGAGGAAATCCTGTTGCTCAAGCGCGAAATGCGCAAGGAGCTGGCGCAACAGATCCTGCGGCGCATGGGCTTCTTCGCCTCGCGCACTCAAGCCGTGGATCCAACTGCAGACCAGGCCCCCGAGCCGACCGCCCCCTGATGCGGGTCTACCCCGAGAAACTCGCAGGACAACTCAAGCAGCAGGTACTGCCGGTCTACCTCGTCAGCGGCGAGGAGCCGCTGCTGGTGCAGGAATGCACGGACGCCGTTCGCGGCGCGGCGCGAGCGGCCGGTTGCGCCGAGCGGGAAATCATCGACGCCGGCGTCAACAACTTCAACTGGGACGCCCTCCTGCACTGCGGCAACAGCCTGTCTTTGTTCGCCGAACGCAAACTGATCGAGCTGCGCCTGCCAAGCGGCAAGCCCGGCGCGGAGGGCAGCAAGGCGCTGTGCGAATACCTCGACAATGCCAGCGGTGAGGACGTGCTGCTGATTGTCGCGGGCAAGATCGACAAGGCCTCGACAAACAGCAAGTGGTACAAGGCCATCGACAAGGCCGGTGCGACTGTCTCTGTCTGGCCCGTGGACGCCAGGAATCTTCCAAACTGGCTGCAGCAACGTATTCGCGCCGCGGACATGAGTATCGAGTCCGACGCGCTGCACCTGCTGTGCGACCGCATCGAGGGCAACCTGCTCGCCGCGGTGCAGGAAGTGGAAAAACTGAAACTGCTCGCGCCCGACGGCCGCATCACTGTCGACACGGTCACGGCTTCGGTCGCGGACAACGCGCGCTACAACGTCTTCGCCATGACCGACTGCGCCCTCGAAGGCGACGCCGCCGCCAGCCTGCGCATGCTGCACGGCCTGCGCGCGGAAGGCACCGAACCGCCCGCGGCGCTCTGGGCGCTGGCGCGCGAAGTCCGCACGCTGTTCGCCGCCCGGCAACAGTGTGACCAGGGCCAGAACCCGCAGCAGGCGCTCTCGGCACAGCGTGTCTGGAAAACCCGCATGCCAGTGATGCAGTCCGCCCTCGCCCGCCACGACACCGCCTCGCTGAGCGCGCTGACGGCGTTCCTGTGCGAGGTCGACGGCAGCATCAAGGGCTATGCGCAGGGGCAGCCGTGGGATCTGCTTGAGGATCTGGTGGTTCGGATTGCCCGGGTTGCTGCCTGACCGTTTCTCCTCCTCTGAACAGACTTAGATCGTAGCGATTGCCGGGCTTTTTATGGTCTAGGGCACATCCCGCAGCAGGGGCGGGGCCGGTGTGGGGCGACCGCCGCAAGCCCGCCGGGGGCTCCGGCTGCTGCGCAACTCAACCATTTTTTGCTGCGCAAAAAATCGGGATTTGCACAGTGCTCGCAG
>CAYGOX010000460.1:0-2422 GCA_964351485.1 uncultured Halioglobus sp. | reverse complement strand
TCGATCAAACTCTACGTGAGCCTGCCTGAAGCCGAGATGCTGACTGCCATTGATACAGCACACGCCCACGGCATGCAGGTCACCGGGCACCTCGGTCGGGTCAGCTATCGTGAAGCCGCCGCCATGGGCATCGACAATCTGGAACACGGTTTTTTGGCGGCCTCCGACTGGATGCCCGGTCGGCTCCCCGACACCCCTTCCACCCCTGGCGATATTTATCAATCCATCGCGGACCTCGACCCAGCCTCACCCGAGGTTGCCGCCGTCATGACAGACCTCATCAACCGCGGGGTAGCCCTCACCTCCACCCTCGCTATTTTTGAGACGTTTACCGGTGGACGTCCGACTGCCGGTGAAGCCGAACTGGCCGCCCTGGCTCCTGGCAAAAACATAATTGAACAGGGCGATATAGGCTGTCCCCACATGGGGATCGCCGGTGGGGGAAGGCGCAACGCGCGTCCGTACAGTCATAGTCTTCGTGGGCCTGGATGTGAGGGCCGGATTATACGGGCAACGGCAACACTATTGAATGGGCGAGCGCACACCCGGCCCCGCACTGGGCTTCGCCCCACGGTACTCGTATACTGCGCGTTTTGTTTCGTCACACACTGAACCCGATGCCGGAGCTTACCCCGATACTGCTAGTCCAGATACTGGGCGCCGTCGCCAGCCTGCTGTACCTGTTCCTGCTGATGCGCGAGCGCGTGCTGTGCTGGCCCTTTGGTATCGTCGGGAGCCTGCTCAGCGTCTACCTCTTCCTGCACGCCAAACTCTACTCCGAGGCGGTGCTGTACTTCTTCTACGCAGTCATGGGCGTCTGGGGCTGGCTGCGCTGGCACCGGCGCGAGGTGGCGCACAACAACCCGGTGATTACGCGCAGTCTCGTATTCCACCTGCGCGCGATCGTCCTGACCAGCCTGGTCGCGCTCGGCGTGGGCTACTTCATGACAACCTATACCGACGCGCAGCGACCGGTCATCGACGCCTTCACCACCGCCTTCAGCTTCTTCGCCACCTACCTGCAGGTCGCCAAGGTGCTGGAATCGTGGCTATACTGGATCGTACTCAACGTCGTGGCGATCTGGCTCTACCAGGATCGCGCGCTGGACATCTACGCGGCACTGATAGCGATTTACGCGGTGTTGTCGGTGTCGGGCTACATTACCTGGCGGCGCTCGGCAGCGACCTCATGACGCTCATTAGAGACGGGTGGCGCACCATGCTGCAAAGGAAAATCCAATTTTTAGTATTGATGACGGCAATTTCCAATCCCGGATGGAGCCAGTCTTTCGATAACGGCTTGCTTGCCGCTCAGCTACTTCCCGCAGACCCCAATCTGGCCAGTCCATTGCTACTGAGGCTGGATCATACTGGAAGCTCATGCCTTGCAATCTCGCCGAACGCCATAGAGGTGGACTGGCTCGCGGGTGAAATACGCGTATCTGTGTAGGGGATTTCCTGGGATTTCGGCCTTTGCGTTCTCGAGGATAGCATGCGACCGCCCATTGAAATCCAGTTGGGAGTCCCCTCAAGAGGCGGGATGTACAATGTAAAAGTCTACAATGACAACCAAGATTTAGAACCCGGAGTTTTTTACGACCCTGATAATCTGGCAGGTGAAATCGATTTCTTTGTGGACGCCCCAAACACTCTGGCCAATCCGGAAACACCCGCCGAAGGATCAACGCAGAGCGGAGTGGGCATCGTACGCGGATGGGCATGCGACGCGTGGAAGGTGGAAGTGCAATTCAATGACGGCCCAAAGCAACGAGTGGCCTACGGTGCTGAACGACCCGATACGGCAGAGGTTTGTGGAGACACAAACAACGGGTATGGCTTTATCCTCTCCTGGGGCCTGTTGGGCAACGGCAGTCAGAGCATGAAAACGTTCATCAACAATGAAGAGGTGTCCGACGTAACCTTTGAAGTGAACGGACTCGATGACCCGTTTTTGACAGACGTCTCGGGCGAGTACGAACTCCAGGATTTTCCGGCGCCGGGGCAAAGCGTGAACGTTCGGTGGAGTGAAGCCGATCAAAACTTTATCATTATCGACGCCACGCAATGACGCCGCGAATGGGGTTCAAAGACTGAGTGCCCTTCTCCTGTGCCTGCCTGGTGCTTAAATCTGCTTACATGGGAACTAAGCGGGGAATACCTATGACCTTCGGACACAAGTCATTGATCGCCTGCGCCGCTCTGCTTCTCGGTATCGCACCGTTACAGAGTCAAAGTCAATTCGGGGGCGATCATGCGATTCTGGGCATTGCGACCAATCCGCCGGTCGTTTCGGAGGGTCAGGCATTTGATTTAATTGTTTCTGGCTACAATCTCTCGAAGTACAGCAAAGGCGACTCACACATCGAGATTGAAGACAACGTCATTCGGGTTAACGTACTCGGAAAGATTTGCTTCGCGGCAG
>CAYGOX010000459.1:0-2428 GCA_964351485.1 uncultured Halioglobus sp. | reverse complement strand
GCGTAACATCGCCCAGTACCACCGCGCTGGGATCGATGAACACGCGTTTGCCCAGGGATGGCGTATGGCCGTCAAAGCTGCGCAGCCGGGTATCAGTTGTCATGGGGCGTCCTTCTTCGCAGGGGTCGGGCTGGTACAATAGCCAGCCGGGCAGGTGGTGACCAGCCCCGAGACAAGAGAGCAAATATGTCAGACCAGAAACCGCAGCGTCGCTTTATCGCTGGAGCCGTGTGTCCCCGGTGCGCACAGCAGGACAAGATCGTGGTCGATACCGCGACGGATGCCCGTCATTGCGTGCACTGCGGCTTCACCGATTCGCGTCCCACGGCGCCTGATGGCGGTGCGGCAGTGGATTTGCCAACGCGGGTCAGCCGGCCAGCGGCCCGACGCGTGGAAACGCCTGCTGAAGCAGTACGACTGGTCGATCCCGCCCAGGACAAGTAAGCCCCCCGCTTCGATTCCCCCTGCACCGCGATCAGGAAGCCAGGCGTAGCCGGATGCCGTCACGCTCCGGTGAGAGGTCCCCTGCCTCAAAACCTGGATGCTTCCCGGGCTCCTGCTGCCGGACGTTTTCCCAGACGGTTTCGAGCTGCAGCTGGTCCCTCGCCGTCAGAGCGACAAGCTGTTCCAGGCGAGATGCGAAGGCGTCACCGAGCAGGTGATGCACGATGATGTTGGACTCGGTCATGTCGACGGGCAACAGCGGACGCTGCAGGTGCCGGACATGGTGGTCATCGATTTCCTCCAACAGCCGGTGCGCAAGGAAGGCACCGTCGAGTATGGCGCCCAACCCCTCGCCCTGCGCGTCGGTATCCGATACGTGTACCAGATAATCCTCGGCGACTGCGAGAAATGGCGCGGCAAAGGCATCGAACCCCCGGCGCTTGCCCAGCGCGGCCACCAGGCGCATACAGCCAGGGACACCGCGCACGTACCGCTCGATAAAACGCACCAGTGCGGCTACCGGGTCTTCGGCGGGCAACAGGAGTACCCGGCGCAGGTCGGGTAGCCTCGGCGCCAGATCGCGGGCGAGCGCCCCGGTCTTTCCCTCGTGGGCGATGGCCGCAGTGATCCTGGCGCGAATGCGTTGCGTTTGCATATACAGGTCTGTGAGAGATCCGGTTGGGGTTAAGGCTAGTACAATAGGCTGCGCCCCTTCAGGTTAAAGTGAGACAGGGTGACCTATATAGGGGTGCGGGCCGGGAAATGGGGCCCGGGGTACGAAACATTGTTAAAACCCCACATAGGATGTTTCTATCTATGCTTTTGGCGGGCAGTTCCGCTATAATTCGCGCGCCGAGCAAACCCCGGGGGTTCGCTGACGGCAAAAAAACCAATCAGCTCGCAAGCTCAAGTTGTAAAAACACCCTGGCCAAAAGCCGAAACGGGGATACCTCTGGCGGACATCCAATCGCACTGGGCCATCCTTTTTTTTGAAGCGGATACAAGGGTAGGCCACGATGCCGGCGAGTTTGGAATACCGAAAGTTACTGAATGGAGACACGGGAATGGATTTTAAAGCGAAGCTGCTGAGTACGCTCGCGCTTGGTCCTGTGCTGATGTTGATGCATACCGCGGCAGTCGCCGCTGCCGCAGCCGGTGGTGGTGAAATCAGCTCTATCAATATGTCACCGGGCGTGACCGAAGTCGGCAGGGAGATCTTTGATCTGCACATGCTGATCTTCTGGATTTGCACGATCATCGGTGTGGTGGTGTTTGGGGTGATGTTCTACTCAATCCTGTATCACCGCAAATCGCTCGGCGTGAAGCCTTCGCAGTTTCACGAGAGCACGAAGGTCGAGATCGCCTGGACCGTGTTTTCCTTCCTGATACTGGTTGGCATGGCTGTGCCCGCAACCGCAACCCTGCTTGATATCTACGACACCGAAGACACCGAAATGGATGTCCTCATCAGTTGACGAGCCGCTGGTACTGCCGGTCGACACCAAGGTGCGCTTCCTGGTGACAGCCAACGACGTGATTCACTCCTGGTGGGTGCCGCAGCTCGCGGTCAAGCGTGACGCCATCCCTGGCTTCATCAACGAAACCTGGACCAAGACAGCGGAAATCGGCGTCTACCGCGGTCAGTGCGCCGAGCTGTGCGGCAAGGACCACGGCTTTATGCCGATCGTGGTCAACGTTGTGAGCAAGGAAGACTACGCGGCCTGGCTGGATGAAAAGCAGGTAGAAGCGGCCCAGATCAAGGAATTGATGGCACAGACCTTTACTCTGGACGAGCAGATGACACGCGGCAAGGCGGTCTACGAGCGCAACTGCCTGGCCTGTCACGGCGCCAACGGTGAAGGCGGTGTGGGCACTGCGATCGCGAACAGCCCGATTGCAACCGGCGACCTGTCTGGACATCTCGAGATTGGCATCAACGGCGTACCGGGTACGGCGATGCAGGCCTTCGGTGGTCAGCTTAACG
>CAYGOX010000458.1:1371-2444 GCA_964351485.1 uncultured Halioglobus sp. | reverse complement strand
CTCGAGGTACACCTTGTTCACGTCGGTGATTTCCAGCTCGCCGCGGTGCGACGGTTTGACTTCCTTGGCGATGTCGACGACGTCGTTGTCATAGAAGTACAGGCCGGTGACAGCGTAGTGGGATTTCGGCTTGGCCGGTTTTTCCTCGATGTCGCGGGCCACGCCATTGGCGTCGAAGCTCACCACGCCGTAACGTTCCGGATCGTGTACGTAATACGCGAAGACGGAGGCCCCGGTATCGCGCGAGGCGGCGTTGGTCAGCTTCTTGGAGAAGCCGCCGCCGTAGAAAATGTTGTCACCCAGGACCAGGCTGGCCGGCGAATCACCGATAAACTCCTCGCCAAGGAGGAAGGCCTGGGCGAGGCCGTCGGGGCTGGGCTGAACGGTGTAGGAGAGGTTGATGCCCCAGTCCGAGCCATCGCCCAGCAACTCGCTGAAGGCGGCCACGTCCCGCGGGGTGGTGATGATGAGAATATCCCGGATGCCGGCCAGCATCAGCGTGGCCAGGGGGTAGTAGATCATGGGTTTGTCGTACACCGGCATGAGCTGCTTGCTCACGGTGCTGGTCAGGGGGTGCAATCGGGTACCGGAGCCGCCGGCGAGGATGAGTCCCTTGTAAGGCTTGGTTTTCATTAGTGTAAATCCACATCCGCAAAGCGGGCCAGTATAGCGGGATTGCGGGCGAACTGGCGAGGTGCGCTTTTCCGTACAGTTTGTGAGGCTAAGGGCCGGGGCTGGATTTTTGGCAGGCAGCTGATTAAAATCTATCGCCTTTTCCCGGGTAAGTCAGTCGCTTAGGGCCGGAACCTAGTGCACATTGAAATTTTGGCCGGCCGACCCCATGTTATACCCACCCCTTCGTCGTCTTGAGAGGTAGCGCTATCACGCATCTTGGCACAGCGCAGGCGGAAGTAGCGCCACCGGCAAGCTCCCAGCCACAGGCCATTGCAGCCGCACCTCTGCGGATAGCCCTGCTGGGCTATCGCAGCCAGCCGTTCGGCGGCGGCCAGGGCGTGTACATGCGCTACCTGAGCAAGGCGTTGGTGGACGCCGGTCACACGGTGGATGTGATT
>CAYGOX010000458.1:0-1361 GCA_964351485.1 uncultured Halioglobus sp. | reverse complement strand
CGAAGAGGCGCTGGTCGATGCCGGGCACTCCGTAGACGTTATCTCGGGCCCTCCGTACCCGCACCTGGATCCGCGCGTGCGGCTTATCCAGCTGCCCAGTCTCGACCTGTTTGAAAACGGGCTGTTGTCCCTGCGGCCGCGGCACCTGAAGTCCTTTACCAATATCATCGAGTGGGTGAGCAAGCTCACCGGCGGCTTTGCCGAGCCGATGACCTTCGGCCGCCGCGCGGTGAAGTACCTGCGCGAGCACGGCCATGAATACGACCTGGTGCATGACAACCAGAGCCTGAGCTACGGCATGCTCCAGATCCAGGAGATGGGCATTCCCCTGGTAACCACCATCCATCACCCGATCACCAGCGATCTGCGGATCGCGCTGGCGGCGGCGAAGAACTGGCGCGAGCGACTGCTGATCCGCCGCTGGCACTCGTTCCTCTCGATGCAGAAAAAAGTCGTCAAACAACTGCGCAACATCGTGACCGTGTCCGATTGTTCCCGCCAGGACATCGCCCGCGATTTCGGGCTGCAGCCGGCGGGTATCACGCTGGTGCACAACGGCATCGACATGGATGATTTTCACCCGATGCCCGAGATACCACGCAACCCGATGCGCCTGATGGCCACGTGTTCTGCCGATGCGCCGCTCAAGGGGCTGCGCTACCTGTTGCGCGCCTACGCGAAGCTGCTGAAGCGTTACCCCGATCTCGAATTGCTGCTGGTCAGCAAACCGAACCCCGGTGGCAAAACCGAGCGGCTGGTGCGCGCGCTCGGCATCGCCGACAAGGTGCAATTCGTCAACGGTATCAGCACGCAGGAAATGGTCAGGTATTACGCCGAGGCGGCCATCTGTGTCGTGCCGTCGGTCTATGAAGGCTTCGGCCTGCCCGCCGGCGAGGCGATGTCCTGTGGCGTCCCGGTCATTTCTACCGACGGCGGCGCACTGCCTGAAATTGTCGGCGACGGCGGCGTGATTGTGCCGGCCAAGAGTGTCGACGCGCTGGTCGAGGCCATCGACGCGCTGCTGCAGGACCCGGCGCGTCGCGAGGCACTGGGTGAGCGCGCCCGGGCCCGTATCGAGGAGCACTTCTGTTGGGAAGTGTGCGCCCGCGAGATGACCCGTTACTACCGGGAGGTGCTGGTCAGTGAAAACCGTTGATTTTGACCGGCTGCCGCTGGACGACGGTGACGTGGTGCTGGACCTGGGCTGCGGCGAGGGCCGTCATGTCATCTCTGCCTATGTCGAGGCCAACGTACACTCGATCGGTGTCGATCTCTGCCTGGAAGACCTGGTGACGACCCGCGACAAATTCGCGGATTTCGACGAGCCGGGCAACCCCGACAAATCCTTCGGCCTGGCCTCG
>CAYGOX010000457.1:0-2450 GCA_964351485.1 uncultured Halioglobus sp. | reverse complement strand
CAGCAACGGCACGGAGAGTCTGGCCGAGGGCGTCCTGGAAGATTTCACCTCGGTGGAAAACACCTCACTGGCCGCCTTCGGGCAGGTGACCTGGACACCCGAGGCGCTTGACGGCCGCTGGCACTTCACGCTCGGCGCGCGCTACTCGGACGACAACCGCAAGGCCTTCCGTAACAACAATCGCGTGTCATTCGGCTTCGGTGGCGGGCCGACAAACATTCCCGCGTTCCGCTCCAACTACGACAAGGATTTCAGCAAGTTCAACCCGTCCTTCATTGTCGAGTATGACCTGGACGCCGATACCAACGTATACGCCAAGGTCGTCTCGGCCTACAAGTCGGGCGGTACCAGTCAGCGTTCAACCAGCTCGGAAGGTTTTCAGGCCGGTTTCAAGGAAGAGGACCTGGTGTCCTACGAAATCGGCTATAAAGGCAGCCTCGGTGACGGTCGCGCGCGCGTCAACGCCGCCATTTTCCACATGGCCTACGACGACTACCAGCAAAGTGTATCCACCGGGCGCAACCCGGGTGAGCGCGACTTCATCAATATTGCCGAGGCCGAGATTACCGGTTTCGAAACCGACGTAACCGTCGCACTGACAGAAGAACTGACGGGTACCTTCAGTTACGGCTACCTCGCCTCCGACTTCGGCCCGGACACGGTGAGCTACCAACGTATCGACGATGCCTCGCCCACGGGATTTTCAACGGAAACAGATGTACTGACAGGTGATCTGGCCCTGGCCCCCGAACACACCTTCACCTTCAGTCTCGACTACGGTCGCGAGGTATCGGCCGGCTACTTCAACGCCAACGTCAACCTGCAGTGGCAGGACACCGCTGGTGGCGGCGTCGTGGAACCGGATTCGCTGCTGGATCAGCGGACGTTGCTGGGTGCCAACCTCAGCCTCGACGACATCCGCGTGGGTGAACACGGCAACCTGAAAGTTGCCCTGTGGGGCAAGAACCTGCTCGACCAGGAGTATTTCATCGGGCACATCCGCCAGGATGCCTTCGAGACGTTGGGACTGATGGGGCTGGCGACCTTCGGCGACCCGCGCACCTACGGCATCACCCTCGAATACCGCTACGAATAGGCGCTGTCAGCGCCTAGTCGGAAATCGGCCAGCGCGGGTCCGAGGTGTAAAAGGCGAACCGCTTGTCGATCAGTGCTTCGGTCAGACCGAACTCGGCGAGCGTGTACTCGTGCTTGCCGTGCTTGCCCTTCGGATTGGCATCGACATGCGCCTGCATGGCAGCCTGGCCCTGCTCGGTCACCGGCAGGTCAAACGCCTCGTAGACGCGCGCAACCACACCCATCGGGTCGGCGACAAACTCTGCCTGGGAGCAGTCGACGAACCACTCCTGCGGATATTTTTCCCGCGCCTTGAGGCCGTGCTCCAGCGACATCGCATACCAGTCCATCACCGCCCTGCCAATCTCGCCGGCATCAAAGTGTGAGATGTCCTGCGCGTACATGGTCATGATCGAGCGATTCATGCTGTTGATCGACGGAACAACCTTCTGCGGATCGCGATGGCACCACACGAAGCGCGCATCCGGAAATACCGACAGGATTTCATCGACCGCCCACATGTGCGCGGGCGCTTTGAGCATCCATTGCTGGCCGGGGTTGCGCCAGTTGAGCAACTGCATCTGGCGTTTCTGGTAAGCGTAGAGCGCCGTGAGATCCTGTTTCAGCAACCAGCTGCGGTAGGGTTCGAGCATAATTTCGAAGCCCAACTGTACACCGCCGAAGGCGAACGCGTGCAGCAGCACACACTCTTCGGGCGTATCGGCGTCGATGAAGTGAATCTTGGCAAACTCGGAGTCGCGCGTTTTTTCCAGCGCCTGTACCAGGTAGGGATAGCGCGGGTCTTCCTCACCGGGCTTGCTGTCGGGCCAGGGGTCGGGAAACTGGACCTCCCACTGCAGCAGGCCGCGATTTTCCGGCGCCGCCACCAGCAGGTTCAACAGTGCGGAGGTGCCTGAGCGCGGCAGCCCGGTCACGAAGATCGGCGCCTTGATCTCCTGGTCCGCCACTTCGGGAATGGTCTTGAAGGCATTTTCACATTTCAGCCGCGTCGCGAGCTGCATGACAACGCGGTCGCGGCAGCGTTTGCGACCATCCGGGTCGCGGATGTGCTCGTCGTAGGTTGCCAGCAATACCTCCAGCCCCTCGCGGTACGGTGGCTCACCAAAATCCGAGAAGCCGGTCTGTTCGATCGCCTCTTTTATCAGCTCGTCGGCGACGAACGTTACACTCTCTTGCGTCATTACAAATCCGCCAGTTTTGCCACACGTGAATTCAGCAGCGGGTGTTCCTTGGCGCCGATCCAGCGCCAGCACATCGTCCCCATCTTGTGGCCGGCCGTTTCGATCCAGTTCGGCACACACGGATCGGTGTGCGACACCACGACCCGCACGCTACCATCACTGTTGTAGTGGGCG
>CAYGOX010000456.1:0-2451 GCA_964351485.1 uncultured Halioglobus sp. | reverse complement strand
TCGACCACATGATTTTTACCGGTGCGACCTCGATTGCGCGACACATCATGGCCGCCGCCTCGCGCAACCTCGTGCCCCTGACCCTCGAACTGGGCGGCAAGTCGCCGGTCGTGATTTCACGCTCGGCAGACATTGAAAAAAGCCTGACCCGGATCATGCTTGGCAAGACGCTCAACGCGGGCCAGATCTGCCTCGCACCCGACTACCTCTATGTCCCCGAGGAACTGTTGCCGCAGGTGATCGAAGCGGCGCAGAAAGCGGTGACGCAGATGTACCCGAAACTGCTCGACAACCCGCAGTACACCTCGGTCATCAACGAGCGCCACTACAAGCGCCTGAACGGCTATCTCGAGGAGGCGCAGGCACGCGGCCAGCAGGTCATCACGATCAACCCCGCCAATGAAGACTTTGCCGCGCAGGAAGGCACCCTCAAGATTCCGCCGACGCTGATCCCCGAACCGGCCGATGACCTGACCGTAATGGAAGAAGAGATCTTCGGCCCGCTGCTGCCGATCAGGACCTACCGCGATTTCAGTGAAACCATCGCCTACATCAATAGCAAGCCGCGCCCGCTGGCCGCCTACTACTTTGGCCAGGACAAGGAAGAAGAAACCGCGATGACCAGCAAGACCACCAGCGGCGGGTTCTGCGTAAACGATGTCATCATGCACATCATGCAGGAAGAGCTGCCGTTTGGCGGCGTCGGCCCCAGCGGCATGGGCGCCTATCACGGTGAGGCGGGCTTCCGGACATTCCGTCACGCCAAGTCAATCTACAGCCAGGCCAGCGCCAACATCGCCAAGCTCGGCGGTATGCTCCCGCCCTACGGCAAGGCCACGGAAAATACCATCAAGATGCAGGTCAAGCGCTAGGGAGCAATCCCCGCGCATCCCGGGGCCGTCTCACGACCCCGGGCCCTGCTCGATCAGCAGTGTCGGGATACCCAGGCAGTGACTCTTCACTGTCGCCACCCGCGTACCCGGCTTTCTCCCATCGCGCACCGCTGAAACCGCCACCCCCGCTTTGGACAGCCGGTCGCAGGTCGCATCTATCGCGTCACACCGGTAGGCGATGCCCCAGAAATGACTCGCATCGAGGTCATCATTGGCGATGACTTCCAGAGTCATCTTCCCCGCGCGGAAAAACAGCATGCGCCCGCCCCACGCCTCCACCGTCTTGTCCAGCGCCAGCCGCACACCCAGCCCCAGGGAGAACAGATCGATACACCCCTGGGCATCGGTGCTGCGCAGCACCACGTGATCGACGCTCAACCCGGCCGCCGCCGGCACCGCCTGCGCCCGCCGCGCGGCTGTATCGGCCGGCCCGCACAACCCGATCGACAGACCCAGCGTGTTGGCCACTGACTGCTCGGGGCCGGGATGGTCGTCATTCACCAGCACCAGCGACTGAATAACCGGGGCGTCGACGGGATGGGCCTCCAGCGCGATGACCGTATTGCCCAGGTCTATAGATATCGGGCCCGCGCCTTCGGCCCGCTCGATGAGCTCATCGCACCCCAGCAGCGCACCGTACTGCGCAGCGGCCTGGTGCAGGTCCGGCACCGCGATGATTACGCGGTCAAAGGCTGTCGACATCGATTCTCTCCTGCTGCAACCTGTCACACTACAAAGTAATGCGTCGCACCCGCGTTCCGGCGTACACTCTGCCGTATCACCTCGCACTGCGCCCCGTCATCACGCCAAGAGGACATCATGTCAAAAGGCCAGCCAATCGTCATCGCCCACCGCGGCGCCAGCGGTTACCTGCCCGAACACAGCCTCGCGGCCAAGGCGATGGCGCACGCGATGGGATCACACTTTATCGAGCAGGATGTCGTGCTGAGCAAGGACGGCCTCCCGGTTGTGCTGCACGACATTCACCTCCAGAGCACAACCGACGTCGCCCGCCGCTTTCCCGACCGAGCGCGCGAGGACGGCCGTTTCTATGCCCTGGACTTCACCCTGGCCGAACTCCAGCAGTTGCGCCTGCACGAACGCACGCGCACAAACGAGGCCGGCGCGGAGGTCGCGGTCTACCCGGGCCGCTTTCCAACTGGCGATACCTCGCTCCAGATCCCGACGCTCGCCGAGGAAATCACGCTGATAGACGGCCTGGACAAGAGCCGTGGAGCGCGCACCGGCCTGTACATCGAAATGAAATCACCCAACTGGCACGCGGCGCAGGGATACGACCTGCCGCAGAAGGTGCTGGAGGACCTTGAACAGAGCGGCTACGCCGGTCGTAAGGAACAGGTCTACCTGCAGTGTTTCGATGACAAGACCCTGCGTCGACTACGCTTTGACCTGAACACACCACTGCCCCTGATCCAGCTTATCGGAGAGAACAGCTGGGGCGAGGATGGCGGTGTCGATTACACCGCGATGCGCACGCGCGAGGGGCTGGCCGAGGTGGCGCGGTACGCCGATGGCATAGGCCCCTGGCTGTACCAGA
>CAYGOX010000455.1:0-2464 GCA_964351485.1 uncultured Halioglobus sp. | reverse complement strand
TCAACATGCGCGATGATGGCGATGTTGCGTAGCTTGTCTATCACTGTGATGTCCTGGAAAGACGCCCGGGCGGGATTTGCCGGGGCGCAAAAAGCCGCGGATTATACCCTAACAACCGCCTCAGGGCGCATACACTTTGATGTCAATATCGTGCTCTCGCGCGATGTGGCTGGCATGCAGGCGGCTCATCACACCGCGGCCGCAATACAGCATGTAGGTGCCGCCATCGGAGAGCTCGCCGGCGCGCTAGTGCAGTTCGTAAAAAGGGATTTTCAGCAGCTGCACATGAACGTGCAGCGGCGCGTCTTCCTCCTCGTCCGGGTGGCGGATATCCACGATCGTACTGTTGGCCAGCGGCACCGACAGCACCTCCACGTCGGTGCGCTCCAGGTCTTCCTGCGCCAGGCGGTCAATACGCGTCTGCACGCGGGACGCGAGCGCGCGCTCCAGCACGGCCATGTCAAACTGCCGCTCCTGCACCTCCACCCGGTCGAGGCGGGCGCGGGTGGTGGGCTTCACCGAAATCACCCCGCAATATTCGGGCATATTGGCGGCAAACTCCTCCGTACCGATCCGCGCGGCCTGGCGCACGATATCTTCCTTGTCCGAGGTGATCAGGGGGCGCAGGATCAGGCGGTCGGTGCCCCGGTCGATGACCGACAGGTTCTGCAGCGTCTGGCTGCTGACCTGGGCGACGCACTCGCCGGTTACCAGCGCATTCACCTCCAGCTCCTGCGCAATACGATCGGCGGCCCGGAGCATCATGCGCTTGAGGATGACGCCCATGTAGCTGTCCTGCACATTGCGCAGCAGTTCGGCCACCACCTCTTCAAAGGGCACGGAAATAAACAGCACCCGCTGGTTGCAGCCGTAGCGCTGCCACAGGTAGAGGGCCACCTCTTTAACACCCAGTTCGTGGTCGCGCCCACCGAGATTGAAAAACAGAAAATGTGTGCGCATCCCGCGCTTCATCGTCAGGTAGCTCGCCACAGGTGAGTCAAAGCCCCCTGAAATAAGGGACAACACCGGGTCGAGGCTGCCCACCGGGTAGCCGCCGGGCCCGCGATGGCGCCGGCCCACCACGAACAGGCGGTCTTTTGCTATCTCGAGCCGCACGGTCACATCGGGACGCTTGAGCTTCACCCCTGCGGCCTCCGATGCGCCCAGCAGGGCACTGCCAACTGCGCGCTCGACATCGGTGGACGTGAAATCGTGTGCACCGGTGCGCTTGCACCGCACGGCGAAGGTCTTGCCGGCCAGGAGCGGCGCATGGACCGGCACCACGTGGTCGGCGATTGCCTCGAGCGCGGGCAGCGGATGCTCGGTCACCTCCATGACATAGGTGATCCCCGAAACACGGCACATGGCGCTGACCAGGCGCGCGCGCAGGGCGTCGTCATTACCGGGCGCGCGGACAAAGAACTTGTCCCAGTTGCGCTCCACCTCCACGTTCTCGTCGATATCCCGGAGCACCTCGGCCATGTTTTCCCGCAACTGCCGCAGGAAGGCCCGCCGCACAGGCTTGCTCTTGATGGCAATCTCGGAGAAATACTTGACAAGAAAAAGCATAGGGGCCATAACCAATGCGGCTGATCGGGGCGGCCATTATACGGCTTTCGTGGCACTGTTCATGCCGGCCGTCCCGTTAGCGCGGCGACCACCCGATTTGCACTATTATGGTGCGGTCATGCACCATTGAAGTGCGCCCCAGTTGTCTCCTGCAATGAGAACAGGAGAAACAAACCGGATATCAGCAAGTTACGCCAGGCACCCGTTTGGCACATCTCTTGCTGACTGTATGGCACGCATTAGCCGAAGCGCACGCACACAATGCAGCGACTCTACTTGCCGCCGAAGCCCTGGCGCACGGCAGCGGAGATTTGAAACAAGGGCCCGCCTCGGCGGGCCTGTTTATCACACCCTGGAGGACACACATGTCATCGAACACCCTTAACCTCATCAAAGATAATGAAGCCCGCTGGGTCGACCTGCGCTTCACCGATACGCGCGGTAAAGAACAGCACGTCACGGTCCCGTCCAGCGAGGTCGACGATGACTTCTTCGAAGGCGGCAAGATGTTCGACGGCTCCTCGATCGCCGGCTGGAAGGGCATCAACGAGTCCGACATGATCCTGATGCCCGACGACAGCGCCTCCGTGCTGGACCCGTTCACCGACGATGCCACCGTGATCGTGCGCTGCGATATCGTCGAGCCCTCGACCATGCAGGGCTATGAGCGCGATCCCCGCTCTGTGGCCAAGCGCGCAGAAGAGTATCTGTCTACTACCGGCATTGGCGACACCGCCTACTTTGGACCGGAGCCCGAATTCTTCGTATTTGACGATGTGAAATGGCACGTCGACATGGCGGGTGCGCGCTACGCGATCAGCTCCGAAGAAGCGGCCTGGTCATCGGGCGACCATTATGACGATGGCAACATCGGTCACCGTCCCGGTGTGAAAGG
>CAYGOX010000454.1:1800-2475 GCA_964351485.1 uncultured Halioglobus sp. | reverse complement strand
CAAAGAAACCCTGGGTTTCCAGACCGAGGCCAAGCAACTCCTGCACCTGATGATTCACTCCCTGTATTCCAACAAGGAGATTTTCCTGCGGGAACTGATTTCCAACGCCAGTGACGCCATCGACAAGCTGCGCTTCGCCGCGCTGGCGGACGAATCGCTGCTCGAAGGGCAGGGGGATTTCCAGATCAGGGTCGAGGTGGATGACGAGTCGAAGACCCTGACGATCACCGATAACGGGATCGGCATGAACCGCGACGATGTGATCGAGCACCTCGGCACCATCGCCAAGAGCGGTACCGCATCCTTTCTCGAAAGCCTGACCGGCGACGAGAAAAAGGATTCGCAGCTGATCGGCCAGTTCGGTGTCGGCTTCTATTCCGCCTTTATTGTTGCCGACCGTGTCCAGGTACACACGCGCAAGGCCGGCGAGCCTGCCGACCAGGGCGTACTGTGGGAGTCACAGGGCGAGGCCGAGTTTTCTGTTGCCGCCGAACCGCGTGAAGAGCGCGGTACCACGATTACCCTGCACCTGAAGGATGACTGCGGCGAATTTGCCAACGACTGGCAGGTGCGCAGCGTCATCAAGAAATACTCGGATCATATTTCGGTCCCGGTCATGATGGCCAAACCGCCGGCACCACCTGCTGCGGAGGAAGAGGCTGACGCCGAGCCCGC
>CAYGOX010000454.1:0-1790 GCA_964351485.1 uncultured Halioglobus sp. | reverse complement strand
TCAACCAGGCGACCGCACTGTGGACGCGCAGCCGTTCCGATGTCAGCGACGAGGAATACAAGGAGTTTTACAAACACGTCTCGCACGACTTCGAGGATCCGCTGAACTGGTCGCACAACAAGGTCGAGGGCAAGCTCGAGTACACCAGCCTGCTGTACCTGCCGCGCAAGGCGCCCTTCGATTTGTGGAACCGCGATATGACGCGGGGCCTGAAGCTGTACGTGCAGCGTACGTTCATCATGGACGAAGCCGAGCAGTTCCTGCCCATGTACCTGCGCTTTGTGAAGGGTGTCGTCGATTCCAATGACCTGTCGCTGAACGTCTCGCGCGAAATCCTGCAGCAGGATCCCGCGGTCGACTCGATGCGCAGCGCGCTCACCAAGCGCGTACTGGACATGCTGGCCAAGCTGGCCAAGACCGACGATTACGCGCAATTCTGGTCCGAGTTCGGTCCCGTGCTGAAGGAAGGTCCCGCCGAGGACATGGGTAACCAGGACAAGATCGCGCGCCTGCTGCGATTCTCTACCACGCATACGGACAGCGAGACCCAGGATCAGTCACTGGAAGACTACGTCGCGCGCATGCAGGAAAACCAGGACAAGATCTACTACGTGGTCGCCGAAAATTTCAATACCGCGAAACGCAGTCCCCACCTGGAAGTGTTCCGCAAGAAAGGGATCGAGGTGCTGCTGTTGTCCGATCGCGTGGACGACTGGCTGATGAATCATCTACGTGAATTCGACGGCAAGCCGTTTGCCGATGTCGGTCGCGGAGAGCTCGACCTGGCGATGGATTCAGACGAGGACAAGGCCGAGCAGGAGAAGGTGGCCAGGGAGTCCGAGGCGCTGGTGGAGCGCCTCAAGGGCGTGCTGGGCGAAAAAGTCGAGGAGGTCCGCGCGACCAGTCGTCTGACTGAGTCCGCAGCCTGCCTGGTGGTCGGTGAACACGATATCGGCGCGCAGATGCGCCGCATCCTGGAGCAGGCCGGACAGGACGTGCCGAGCGCGAAGCCGATCCTCGAGATCAACCCGTCTCATCCGTTGCTGACCATGCTCGACCAGGAGCAGGACGAAGAGCGCTTTGAAGACATGGCCAATATCGTCTTCGACCAGGCCTTGCTGAGCGAGGGTGGCCAGCTTGATGACCCGGCCGCCTTTGTCACAAAACTCAACCGCCTTCTGGTACAGATGGCGAATCAGGCGGCCTGACCGCGGGGCCTGACACGGAGCGACGCACATGTGGGTGACGGTACTTCGACACGGTCAGGCGGGACTCGCGGCCACGGACAGGGCGCGCAATCTCACGCCCCGCGGCGAATCCGATATCGAGCGGGCCGGTGGGGCCCTGGCAGATGTCCTGGTGCAGGGGCGCGGAATCCGGCCACCCGAAGTCATCGTCCACAGCCCCTACCAGCGAACACTACAGACCGCGCAGCGACTCGCCGGGATCTTCGTGTCCTGTGAGCTGATCGCATCCGATTCGCTGGTTCCCGAGGCCCGTGTCGACGCAGCCGAGGGCGTGGTGGAGGCGCAGGCAGCGGCGGGGCATGCGCATTGTGTCCTGGTGTCCCACCAGCCGCTGGTCTCCCACCTGCTGGACCACTGGCTCGGGTTCGATCACCCGGTGCCACCGCTTCTCCCGGGTGCCTGGGCGGTATTCGAGGTGGATCCGCTGGCGCCGGGTTGCGGCCGGCTGGCATTCTGGGCAGCGCCGCCGACCTACACCGTGCAGGGTGCGTAATGAGTGAACCTGGTGACGCCGGCGCTACGGAACTGACCTGGGAGATCAAC
>CAYGOX010000453.1:0-2480 GCA_964351485.1 uncultured Halioglobus sp. | reverse complement strand
GCATCGACTTCGGAAGCCTGGGCTTCGCCGGTAACACCTTCGGTACGCCGCGCACCTACGGCATCGACGTCGTTTACGAGTACCAGTAAACCTCAGCACTCCAGGCGGGGCGTGCAGCGCGCGCCCCGCCTGACTCCCTCCTGATACACCTTTTTCCTGACGATTACCCGTGACTGCGAATGGCAGGTTCGCTGTATGGCAGCGCGCAGTCCAGTGCGAGCAACTGGCTCAACTCTTCGGGTGAAAGCGGCTTACTGAAGTAGTACCCCTGGATCAGCTCACAGCCGGTATCGGCCAGGAAGCGCAGCTGGTCAAGATTCTCCACACCTTCGGCGACCAGTTTCTTGTTGAGCGTTTTGCCCAGGGCAACAATCGAGTTGACGATGGCGTCGGAGCTATCCGAGGTGCCTATGTTGTCGACAAAGCACTTGTCGATCTTGAGCGTGTCAAAGCTCAGTTCGTGAAGATGGCCCAGCGAGGAATAGCCGGTGCCGAAATCATCCAGTGCGAGTCCCACGCCGAGCGCTTTGAGCTGCGACAGCACCGCCTCGGTCTTCTCGTAGTCCTCGATCAACAGATCCTCGGTAATTTCCAGCTCCAGGCAGTGCGGCGGCAGTTGCGTGCGCGCCAGCGTCTGCTCAACCACGCTGACCAGATCGGTGTACTGGATCTGCCGCGGCGATACGTTCACCGCCACCTGGTTGATCGACAGCCCCTCGCGCTGCCACTGCGCGCACTGCTCACAGGCCGCCTGTAACGCGAATTCGCCGATCTCCGGAATGAGACCCGCCTCCTCGGCCACCGGTATGAACAGGCCGGGGCTCATCCAGCCGCGCTCGGGATGTTGCCAGCGGATGAGCGCTTCGGCGGATTCGATACGGTGAGTGGTGGCATCCACCTTGGGTTGAAACGCCAGGCTCAGTCCGCCGTCGCGCAATGCCTGCTTCAGCTCCTGCGCCAGGCGGCTACGCTCCTGTAGCTCTTGATTCATGCGCTCTTCGTAGAACATGTAAGCGCAGCCAGGGTTTGACTTCGCCCGGTACATGGCGATGTCGGCTCGCTTGAGTACTTCTTCCGCGGTGCCCCCGTCGTCGGGATACAGCGCCACGCCCATGCTCACATTGAGGTGAAATTCCTGGCCCGCGACACTGAAAGGGGCCGCGAATTCGCGGATCACGTCTTTCAACACACGGTCGACGTCATTGTCGGAGACCACCGCCGGCAGCGCCAGGGCAAACTCGTCGCCGGACAGACGGGCCACCGTATCGGAGCCACGGATAAGCGGCGCGAAACGGCCAGCTGCTTCCTTGAGCACCTCGTCACCAAACTTGTGTCCCAGCGTATCGTTAATCAGCTTGAACTTGTCGAGGTCGGCATACACCACCGCCACGCGCTTGTGCTGACGTCGCGCCTGGGCAAAGTACTGGTCCAGACGGTCGAGGAACAGCATCCGGTTGGGCAGACCGGTGAGATGATCGTAGTGCGCCTGTACGTACAGCGCATATTGTCGCTCCAGTGCCGACAGGGCGACAGTCAGGCGATCGCGAATCGCCTGTATCCGCTCCTGCATGACTGCCTCGGCGGCCACGGTGGGATCAATGCGCAGACAGAGCGCGCCAAACGGCTTGCCCTCAAACTGAAACGGGTAGGCAACCAGCTCGCCGTCGCCCGGCAGGAGACCGGCCAGGCGCGCTTCCTGCTCCAGCGGTATCGCATCCGACGAATTACCATTGGCCGGCAGCACCGCCTGCGCCAGCCGATCCTCGGCGTCCAGTTCGAGAACTTCGCACTCATCGGCTGAGGTATCAGAATAGGAATACAGCGTATGCACGCTGCCGCGCTCACGTCCCACCGAATAGATGGCTGCACTGTGCACCGGCAGCAACTCCAGGACACCCCGAAGAATCGTGGCGCAAAGGCGTGAAACGTCTGCAGAACTCAACAGCGCCGCGTCGATCTCGGACATCGCCTCCAGGAACTGGAACTGGTCACCGAGCCGCTCGGCCATGCCGTTAAAGCTGTCCGCCAGCTGTTCGAATTCATTGTCAGTATGCAGTTCGAGCCGGGTGTCAAAATCGCCGGCACCCACGCGCTCGGCGTGCCGTTGCAGTTTGGAGATCGGGCCGAGCTGGCGCCGGGTCTGGTTAACGACGAGAAACAGCAGGATACAGACAACCAGCAGGGTCAAACCGGGAAACAGCCAGCGAAACACGCTGATCGGCGCAAAGACTGTCGCATCGGTCTCGGCCACGACAACGGTCCAGCTCTGGCCTTCAAAGTGGGACGGCATAAACAGCTCGCGCGAGGACGCGAATATCTCGCTTCCGTCCGCTCTTGTCCACCTGAGCCGCCCTTTTTCAACCGGTGAGCGCAACGCCTGCTGTATCGCCTTCTGCTCGCTGGCCAGCTCGCTCGTACAGTAAATGAACGTACCGCGCTCGAGCATGCAGAGCTGCGCATTGAGCACCTGGTCGACCTCG
>CAYGOX010000452.1:0-2543 GCA_964351485.1 uncultured Halioglobus sp. | reverse complement strand
TTCCAGCAGCGCCGCGATTTTCTCCTGCCCGCGGTGCGCTCGCTCGGCTTCGACGTGCCCTGCGAACCCGATGGCGCGTTCTATATCTACGCCGACGCGAGCCGCTTCACCGATAACAGTCAGCAGTTCTGTATGGATTTGCTCGAAGCGCACTCGGTAGCGGTCACGCCGGGGCTGGATTTCGGGCATCACCGCGCCAACGAGCATCTGCGCTTTTCCTATACCACCGGTATGGACCGCCTCGAACTGGCGGTCGAGCGGCTCGCCAAAGTGCTCAAGGGGTAGACCGGCCATGGAGTTTTCCTCGCTGCGCGAGGCGGTGCTGCTTCGTCGCTACAAGCGTTTTCTGGCCGATGTCGAATTTCCCGATGGCACGGTCACCACGGTGCACTGTCCCAACACCGGCGCGATGACCGGCTGCGATACCCCCGGCGCGCGCGTGTGGCTGTCCACCAGCGAGTCGAAAACGCGCAAATATCGTCACACCTGGGAACTGATCGAGAGCGATGCCGGCACGGTCTGCATCCACTCGGCGCTGGCCAACCGGCTGGTGCAGGAAGCCCTGGAGGCGCAGCGTATTCCGGATCTCGCGGGCTTCGAGACGCTGCAGCGCGAGGTGAAGCTGGGCGACAAGTCGCGCCTGGATTTTCGCCTGCAGTATCCACACGAGAACGTCTACATCGAGGTCAAGTGTGTGACCCTGTGCGAGCCGGGCACAGGCCAGGGATTATTTCCCGATGCAGTGAGCGACCGTGCGCGCAGGCACCTGGGCGAACTCGCCGCGCTGGCGCAGCAGGAAAATACCCGCGCTGTGTTGCTGTTCTGTGTTCAGCACACGGGTGTTGATCGCGTGAGTGCGGCCGGCGAGATCGATCCGCGCTACCGCGAGGCAATGCGCGAGGCGCTGGCGGCCGGCGTGGAGGTGCTCGCCTGGGGCGCCGACATCACGCCGCAGGCGATCAGCCTGGTGCGACCGTTGCCGTTTACACTGGATCCTGAAGCGTAGGTCAGTCGACCGTGGCGGCTCGGGCGGCCGCTGTGCCCTCGGCGGCGGGTTTGCGCGGCAGTGTCAGGGATACCGTTGTGCCCAGCATGGGCTCGGAATCGATATCCATTGTGCCGCCGTGATCCTTGACGAACTGGTACACGCTGGGCAATCCCAGCCCTGTGCCATCACTGCCCTTGGTGGTGAAAAAGGGCTCAAGGATCTTGGACAGCGTGTCCTGGTCCATGCCGCTGCCGGAATCGCGCACCCTCAGCGTCCAGGCTCCGTCGTCGCCATCGGCGTCGATCTCGATGGTGCCATCACCCGGTATCGCGTCCCGGGCATTCGCAATGAGATTGCCCAGCGCCTGTTCCAGGCCTGATTTGTCCACCGAGACGGAACCCACCTCATCGCTTACCCGGGTGGAAAGGGATATTCCACGGGGCATGCCGGGGGCGAGGAAGGAGGCCAGTTGCTCTACCACCGATGAGATCTCTACCCAGTCCCGGCGAAAGTTACGTGACTCGTGAAGGCGAGTGAATCGCTGCGTCAGTTCGCGGGTCTGGTCGCAGGCCTGCGCCGCCAACTCTGCGTATTTGCGCGTTGATGGCGGATCCTGCACGTGCAGCGCAAGTTCCAGCAGGCTGCTGACAGAAGCCAGTTGATTGCCCAGGTTGTGGGCCAGGCCTGCGGCAACCCGCCCCATGGCCTCGAATTTTTCTGCCTGGCGCAGTCGGTGTTCCAGCGTTTCCTGGTACGCAGCACTGGCCTGCGACTCGCGGGCATTGGCGACAGCACGCACGACAACCGGGGCCAGCCTCAGCAGGCGGTCCTTCGCGACAAAGTCATCGCAACCGGCCCGCATCACCTCGCTGACCACCTCTTCGCCGCGTTTGCCAGAGACGACGATAAACGGGGTGTATTGGTTGTCCTGGCGAACGACCGACAACCCTTGTTCCCAGGTCATGCCGGGCACCACATAGTCACACAGCACGAAATCCGGTGTCTGCTCCAGTGCGGCAGTTAACCCTGCCAGGTCTGACACCTGCTGCGGCTGCACGACCAGGCCGTATGAGGTCAGGCTATCTACGAGCGATTTGTAATCCTCCGCATCGTCTTCGATGACGACGGCGGTGAAAGCTTCAGCATCCATGGCTCGAATAATAAGTTCGTATTAGTTTGTTCTTGGTGTGGCTTGTCCCGAGGCTGGCTTCTGCAGGCCCCTGCCTCAATAATATAGCTGATTTCCGGCAGCGTGGCGGAACACGGACGTATACCGTTGGAGTTTGCATGGCCGTAGCGATGGTGGTGACAGGCGACGATTCCACGATTCAGGCGCGGTTTGATAGTCGAACAGCGCGCCAATTACCCTTTATTTTGCTGTGCTGCGCAGTCACGGGGATTATCCACGCGCTGGGAGACCTCGGCTGGCTGACGATTGCCTGGGATGACGGCCTCTCGTCCCCGGTTCACTGGCATGAGGTTCTGTGGTTTCACGGCGCCCTCATCGCAGGTTTTTCACTCTGTGCGGCGGTGCTCTGGTATCGGCCGTTATCCC
>CAYGOX010000451.1:0-2575 GCA_964351485.1 uncultured Halioglobus sp. | reverse complement strand
CACCGGGGTGGATGCCGGTACCGTGCAGCGAGGCGCCACCGCTGGCGCAGGCCGCCTCGATCGCGGCAGTATCGAGCGAACGCGGATAAAACCAGCCCAGCGGCGTGACCACGTTGATGCCGCGCTCCAGGAAACGGACAACCTCGGCCTCGTCGGCCATCAGCGGGCTGTACAGGATACAGTCGGGGGCGAGGTCGAGCAGCGCATCGACATCGTTGGTCGCGGCAACGCCCGTCTGCAGGTCTGGCCGCTCGGCCAGCTCACCCGCGTCCTTGCCGACCTTGTCGGCGCTGTGCACCCACACGCCGGCCAGCTCCAGATCCGGATGCGACACGATGCCCTCGATAGCCGCGCGGCCAAGATTGCCGGTAGCCCACTGTACGACGCGATAACTCATGGTATTTCGTCTCCTTTCTGATTATTCGAAATCGGTTGGCCGGCGTCCGGCCAGACAAACGCGGTGTTGCCGTCACCCCGCTGCGGATAAATCACCGGCAGGAGGAAACGCAGGGTCGACACTTCCTGTACCTGATGACGCTGCCACTCACGCAGCATCGCCGGGTGAAACATCTGCGTGCGCAGGTACGCGTTGAGCACGGCGCCCAACACGGGAATCTCCGAACCAATCACCGTGTCGACCCGGTAGGCGGTTCCGCCATCGCGCGCATTGAACTGGTGGTGCACCTGACCAACGTTCAACCCGAAGGCCTCGGGGTGGGCGAGAAACCCGGCATCGGAGTAAGCGGCGATGCGCGCGGCGCCGCGACTGTCATAGGCGCCGAACCACTCGTCGCGTTCAATGATCGCGCCCAGGCCCATTCCGACACTGCCATCGGTGGCCGGTTGGGCCACCCGCAGCCGTCCGTGTTCACTGGGGTGGAAGAAATGGTAGAGCGGGTAGGTCTTACCCTGGTAGTCAATCGTCGAGACCGGCAATACGCGGTAGAACCAGGCTACCTGCGCCGGTTCGATACCGTCCAGAAACAGGTGCTCGACCCACGCGTGAATCCGGCCGTCTTCACCCACCTCCCAGCCGGACTGCGCCGCCCGGTAATCCGGCAGGGTATAGGGCAGGCTGCGCGGTTCATCACGCACCAGTGGCTCGGGCGAGCAACCACTCAGCACCGCAATCAACAGTGGCACCGTGCACAGCAGCGCCCAACGGCGCAGCCTCCCGCATTGTGTTCCTGTCCCCGCTTCTGTCACCATGGGCAACCCCCGCGCCGCGAAACGACAAAACTAACAGGCAGCGTACACCATGCGATACAGTAACTCCCACCTATCCCGCGTCGAGGTGGCCTCTTGTCCGGCTTGATAAACCACCAACACTCTCCGGTTGAGCAACTGCCATGAAAAAAGCCCTTCTCCTGCTGGCCCTGCTGATCGCGCTTGTCGTTGTCGGCGCGGCGATTTTCTTCCTCACGAGCGACGGGCCCGACGACCCGTTCGTGGCGAACTACGACGCGCACTGCGCCAGCTGCCACGGGGCGGACTTGCAGGGTGTCACCGGCCAGGGGCCCGCGCTGCTGGGCGATGACACCAACGCCCGTGAATCTGTGGCCGCACTGAGCAAGGCCATCGCCGACGGCAACCCGGAGCGCGGCATGCCGGCCTTTCGCGACACACTGTCCCCGCCCGATATTCGCGGGCTGGCCATCTACATCGCCGAGCGCCGCGTCGACCGCCTGTTCACCGATTTCAAAATCGACGCGCCGGTGCGCGTGCCCGACGGCGTAGTGCGCTCGCAGGTACACGACTTTCGCGTGGAGACCGTCACCGACCGGCTCGCCACCCTGCCCTTTTCTATCGCGCCACTGCCCGACGGCAGCCTGTTGGTCACCGAAAAGCAGTACGGCCTGCGCGTGGTCTCGCCCGATGGCGAGGTATCGCCACTCATTGAGGGCACCCCGCGCGCCTACGACGATTCGTTCGAACTCGTACTGGTGTGGGGGTACGGCTGGCTGCTGGACGTTGCGCTGCACCCTGACTACGCCAACAACGGCTGGATCTACCTCCACCACACCGAGCGCTGCGAAAGTTGCTGGCTCATCCCGCGCAGCTTCAACCGGGTCGTGCGCGGCCGCATTCGCGACGGCCGCTGGGTCGACGAGGAAGTGATCTGGGATCCGGATCCAGAACACGATTCCTTCGTACCCGACATCGCCGCGGGCGGCCGCCTGGCATTCGACGACGCCGGCTATCTCTACATCTCGGTCGGCATCAAGGGCAGCAGCAACTTCGACGGTGTGCAGGACCTCGCCCGCCCCGTGGGCAAGATCCACCGTGTGCACGACGACGGCAGCATCCCGGCGGACAACCCCTTCGCCGACGATCCGGACATCTACCCCACTATCTGGACTTACGGGCACCGCAGCCCGCAGGGGCTGGAATTTAACACGCGCACCGGCACGCTGTGGTCCACGGAGATGGGGCCGCGCGGCGGCGACGAGCTGAACCTCCTGTTGCCCGGTCGCAACTACGGCTGGCCGTTGTATTCCATGGGGCTGGATTACGACGGCACGGCCATCGAGTACGCGCAGGGGCTGGAACTACAGTTTGATATCAACTATATCGA
>CAYGOX010000450.1:0-2586 GCA_964351485.1 uncultured Halioglobus sp. | reverse complement strand
CGATGGTCGGAGAAGTGCATCGCGGCGCTCTATTCAATCGCTACAGCAGTGGGCCAGTGGAAATTACCGGCCAGCGATGTAAGTGGTGGGCCGCCGAATCCGGCTTCTGCCATGCTGATACGTTCTGGCCGCCAAATGCAGCTGCTCCAAGAAAAGGCAACAACATCGGACAAACCGCTCCTCAGGAAGGCGCTGCCAATGATACCGGCTGCCAAAGCGGTCAGGGGCCATGTGCAGACCAAGTCTCCTGGGTCGATGACCTCGCCCAAAATATGCCTGGGGCCAGAGGTGTGTCGAGTGCGCACACCGGTGGGGCGCAGGTCCTGTTCGGGGATGGTGCTGTACATTTCGTCAATGAAAACATCGACACAGGTGTTTGGCGGGGTGCTGGTACTATGAGTGGTGGAGAAGTCGAAAACATGCAATTCTAGCAGTCGGGTTTCCCGAATGTTCGCAGGCAACAAGAAACCCAGTGTCAATTGACACTGGGTTTCTGTCGTTCGTATCTGACTTCTTCCCGATGACGGCGCTATAGCGCAGAGTGTTTTGCTGCCTTTCGGCCAACATCGTGTTGCAAATTTCTGTTAGATACAGGACTGCCTACCCGCTGGAGTTCTTCTTTTTCGCGCTTCGTCTTGTCGACGCCTGAATAGCTTGGCGATCAGGTTAGTTCTATGTCCGTTGTTGCACTGGCTGTATTCAGGATGCAGCCCAGTCCCATTTCAGCTTGAAAAGGAAGCAGTCGCGAACGGGGGCTGGAGAATCTACTGTTTAATATTTAAGGTGCGGCCCCGGCATTGCCGGAGGGGCTCTGATTTTCGTAGATCCAACTACGTGTATTCATTTTAGCGTGAGGTGGCTTTGTGCTGAGAAGTCTGGCCGGTATTCGAAATCCACAGCTTCGCCGCACGCTAAGAACGCCGAAATAAAAACTGGCTGAGCCGTGTTTTGCCGACAGTAGTCAAGATGCAAGGAAGAACGATGAGTCGACAAATGTCATCGAGCACACATGACGCACCCTGAAACGTAACCACAAACGTCGCGGCTCAATTCCGGTCTTGTTAGGCGCTCTAAGTCATCTTTGAGGTTTCCCTGAAAGTGCCAGGAGATTCTGATGACTCGCCCCTCGTTCCGATGGTTGTTTCAACCACGGCTTCTGCTCGCAACTTTAGCTATCTGTTTGGCTGTCACAGTTGGCGTGACTTGGGTGCGAGGCCATCAGCCGGATCCAGACGCTCTGACATCTCAGGCATACGAGCTGATCAAAGAGGGAGACCTGGACTCTGCCCGGCTAGTGCTTGCCGAACTGCATCGGCTTCATCCTGAGAACGCTGAGGTCGTTGAGACGCTTGCTAAAGTATGTATCCTGGCGGGCGATGAAGAAGCGGCTTTGGAATGGCTGCAAAAAGTTCCTGTTTCGGTTCCGCAGAGCGCAATTGATGCCGCGTATCGCGGTGCGCAACTTGCCATGCAATGGAATCGCCCCAGCGATGCACGTCAATGTCTCAATCACTGTTTGCAACTTCGCCCTGATCATGCAGCGGCTCGAAGATTGCTAATGCATCTGGAATTGATCCTGACGCGGTGGGAGGCGATGTTCGCTCAGGTCACCGAGCTCGATCAGCTTGGGCAGGCAACCCCGGCAGACATAGCATTGTACTGTGTTGAAAGGAACTTCTACTGGGAAGACAACTCGCATTTGGAATGGTTGAAGGCCTCCGTTGAAAAATCGCCCGATGATTGTCTGGTACGTACAGCGCTGGCCTACTACGACAGGCTGGAGGGCCAGCTGGCGCGTGCAAATTCACTGTTGCAAGATTCTGACTTTTCCAAATCCGGGTTCGAAAGCTGGCGTCTAAATTTGGGGGTGGCCGAGGTCCATCTGGATCGGGGAAGTGTTCAGCGTGCACGCACTGAACTGTCGCAGCTGCCGCCAGCAGGTGATGCCAACTTGAGGACGTAGCTGGCACAAGCTCAGATTTTTATGGAACAAGGAGATACCGCCTCCGCAATTGTTGCCTACGAAAATGCCTGGCTGCTAAGCCCCTTCGACCCAGAGCCGGTGGCTGCATTATCGCGTCTGCTAACGCAGCAGGAGGATCACGGCGAAGCTGCGAAGTGGGCTCACCGCGCGCATCTAAATGGTGAGTTGTGGCAGATCTTAAGCCACGCGAAACCGCTGGAACCTCAAGGCCCGGCTGCAAAAACTGTGATGCAAATGGGGCGGATTCTGAGTAAGCTCGGACAGCACCGAGCGGCAGTCATCTGCTTCACAGCCCTCACCGACCACATTGAATTTGGTGCGGAAGCCAGACGCTTGGTAAACGACACCCGGCAAAACGCCAATCCTCAACATTTTTTGCTTGTGGCGAGTCCAAAGGATCTCGACCGTTCTGTATCCCTCATTGGCACCACCCGGATTCCCATTGCGCAATCTACTGACACGGGAATGAGACCAGATGCCGCAGGCCCATCGCAATCTCTTGCTCTTGTTGATATTGCGACCGAAATTGGACTTGGTTTCACATATTATCAAAGCGGTGGTCAGCAGGATTCTCTGACGGAAACTTTGGGCGGAGGCATCGG
>CAYGOX010000449.1:0-2592 GCA_964351485.1 uncultured Halioglobus sp. | reverse complement strand
GCGCTTGTAGTGGTTGTAGACAGCCACCGACAGCACCTTCTTGGCGCGGTGCTGGCCGATGACGTACTCGTCGAGAATCGCGTTGATTTCCTGCGGCACCGGCAGGTGATCCTGCGCGGTATTGCTGCTGCTCTCCTGGACCTCTTCGCGGATGATGTCGTTACACAGATCGACACATTCGTCGCAGATAAATACGGATGGCCCGGCGATCAGCTTGCGCACCTCGTGCTGGCTCTTGCCGCAGAAGGAGCAGTACAGAAGCTTTCCGCCGTCGTCGCCCGAAGTGGTCGTTTCGTCGCTCATCCGTTCGCCCTACCAGATCGTCCCAAGAAAGTGATTAAAACTGCCTAAATAGCACTTCTAAGATGATGTTTTTCGGCACTATTTGCAAGTACCCAGCGGAACTAAATCGAGATATGTGAACTTATTCCTCTGGGCTGTGCCGGCGGCTGACCACCTCGTCAACAAGACCGTATTCCTTGCTCTGCTCGGCGTTCATAAAACGGTCACGTTCGGTATCGCGCTCGATCACCTCAATAGACTGACCTGTGTGCATGGCCATAAGTTCATTCAGACGCTGGCGGATGATCAGGATTTCCCTGGCCTGGATGTCGATATCCGTGGCCTGGCCCTGCGCGCCGCCGCTGGGCTGGTGGATCATGGTGCGGGCATTGGGCAGACAGTACCGCTTGCCCTTGGCGCCGCCGCTGAGCAGGAAGGCGCCCATGGAGGCCGCCTGGCCGATGCACATGGTGCTCACGTCCGGCTTGATGAACTGCATGGTGTCGTAGATCGACAGCCCCGCTGTCACCGAGCCGCCCGGCGAGTTGATATACAGGTGGATATCCTTATCGGGGTTCTCTGACTCCAGAAACAACAGCTGGGCCACGATCAGGTTGGCCATGTGGTCCTCGACCTGCCCCACGGCAAAAATGACCCGCTCCTTCAGCAGCCGCGAGTAGATGTCGTAGGACCGCTCCCCGCGGGCCGTCTGCTCCACCACCATGGGCACCAGGCCCAGGTTGGTGATGATGTTGTCGTTGTGCCCGTCAGTGCTCAGTGGCATGCGTCGTGTCCCCGTTTGTCGTCGTTATTGATCAAAAATCGACCAGCTGCGTTCAGTCCTCGCCCTGTTCAGCGCTGATCGCTTCCTGGTAGCTACACTGGTTTACCTTGATATTGGCGTTTTCAAGCAACTTTTCAACCACCTGGTCCTCCAGGACCTTGGACTCCACCGAGGCGAGTTGCTCCTGGTTAGAGTAGTAGTAATCCACCACTTCCTGCGGATCCTGGTAGGTCGATGCCATCTCGTCGATGGTCGCGCGTACCTTGTCCGCGTCGGCCTTGATCTCATGGGTGCTGATCAGCTCGGCCATAATCAGGCCAAGTTTCACCCGGCGACGCGCGTTCTCTTCGAACATCTCGTCCGGCAGCAGTGAGTTCAGGTCGAGATCCTGGCCGGCAGCGCCACCGAACTGCTGGAACATCTGGTTGCGCAGCGCACCGATTTCCTGCTGGATCAACGCGCGCGGCACCTCGAGGTTTTCATGCGCCTCAATCACCGCATCCATGACCTGCTGCTTGACCTTGGTTTCCACCGCGTTCTTCAGCTCGCGCGCCATGTTGTCGCCGACTTCCTTGCGAAACTGCTCTTCGCCGCCCTCCTCGACACCGTACTGGGCGAACAGCGCTTCATCGACCGGCGCCGGGACCATTTCCTGAACGCTGTTGAGCGTGACCTTGAACTCTACCGCAGCACCCTTGAGTTCCTCGTTGTGGTACTCCTCGGGAAATGTCAGAGAAAGGGTCTTTTCCTCGCCCGCCGACATGCCCACGATACCGTCCTCGAAACCTTCAATCATACGCCCGGAACCCAGTTCCAGATCGCTGTCCTCAGCACTACCGCCCTCGAACACCTCGCCATCGCGGGTGCCGACGTAATTGATATTGACCTTGTCGCCTTCGGCGGCGGCGCGCTCGACGGTTTCCCACTTGCCCTGCTGCTTGCGGAAGACATCGATGATGCGATCGATGTCCTCGTCGGTCACCTCGGCCTCGGGGCGGGTCACCTCGAAATCCTTCATATCGACCAGTTCAACGTCGGGAAACACTTCGAAGGTCGCCACGTATTCCAGATCCTTGCCCGCTTCCATCGAGCGTGCCTCGATGGTCGGCTGCCCTGCCGGTCGCAGTTTCTCCTGGATAACGGCCTCCTGGAACGACTGGCTCATAACCTCGCCCAGCACTTCCTGGCGGACACCGGTACCAAACCGCTGCCGCATGACCTTCATCGGCACCTTGCCCGGGCGGAAGCCGGGCAGGCGAACGTTCTGCATCGCCTTCTGGAGGCGGCTGTCGACCTCGACATCGACCCGCTCTGCGGGCACGCCAACTGTCAGGCGGCGTTCGAGTTTGGAAGTCGTTTCAATGGAAACCTGCATGATCAATCCTCGTTAAGGTGTTGCGATGGACCCGTCTGGTCCACCCATGCGCGGCGCCACCCATCGATCATATCGAGGGTGCCCGCGCTGAAAAATTGGTGCGGAAGGAGAGACTCGAACTCTCACGCCTTGCGGCACTGGAACCTAAATC
>CAYGOX010000448.1:0-2596 GCA_964351485.1 uncultured Halioglobus sp. | reverse complement strand
TCCAACATCACCCGCACGAGATACCGCTCTTCCTCGTCGCGTGAGAACCTGAGTGTCGCCCTCACCTGCCCGTCGTTATCCGCCAATAATGGGCTGAAACGCGGCAGTAAATCGAGGCTGATAACCCCTGAAATATCGACTGAACGCGCGGCTGCCTTGCGGACATCGAGCGTGGTCGGGAGGGGCTCATCTGACATAGGCGCGCATCATAGGTGCCGATTCTCGCTTTGTCAAAAATATCTTTAGAATACAGTAAGTTCTCAAACATCGACCAAAAATGGCCCACCGCACATGACACTGATCCTGGCCTCGACCTCCCCCTACCGGCGCGCCCTGCTCGAACGCCTGGGCCTGACCTTCGACTGTGTGCCTCCGGGTACGGCCGAAATTCCCCGTGACAACGAAGCACCTGAGGCGCTGGCTGGCCGGCTGGCGCTGGAAAAGGCCGAGGCAGTGGCGGCGCAATACCCGCAGGCCGTGGTCATCGGCAGCGACCAGGTCGCGGCCCTCGACGGAACCCTGCTGCACAAGCCGGGCGACCACGCCCGCGCGACAACACAGCTGCTGGCCTGCAGCGGCAGGCAGGTGGATTTCCACACGGGGGTTGCGGTCGTTGCGCCGGGACGGACGCCAGCCGTAGAGGTTGTCCCTTTTGCCGTCCACTTCCGGCCCCTGTCGGCCCAGGTCATCGACCGCTACCTGCGCCGGGAACAGCCCTACGACTGCGCCGGCTCATTCAAGGTCGAGGCGCTGGGTATCGCGTTATTTGAACGACTGGCCGGGGATGATCCGACCAGCCTGGAGGGCCTGCCACTGATCGCCACCTGCCGGCTTTTGGAAGAAGCAGGCATCAGTGTTATATGATGTATCAATCAGTTACGAAGCTTTTCTAAGATACTTTCAAGAGTTCGGTCCAGCGGCGCCTCCAGGTGAAGCGGCTGCTCGAACAGGGTGAAATCCAGTGAGGCCGCGTGCAGGAACAGCCGTTTCAGGCCGAGCTCCTGAGTGAGCTGTGCCGAGGCCTGGGGCTGGTACTTGTCATCTCCCAGCAGGGGACAGCCGGCGTGTAGCGCATGCACGCGGATCTGGTGGGTGCGGCCGGTGATCGGCCTGGCCTCCACCAGGGTGGCGCGGCCGAATCGCTCGATTACCCGAAACTCCGTGATCGCCCGCTTGCCCTCGGCACTCACCTTCACCATGCGCTCGCCCGAGAGCAGCACATTCTTCTCCAGCGGCGCCTCCACGCGAACCTGACGCTGGGGCCACTGCCCCGCCACCAGCGCCAGGTAGCGCTTGTCCACGTGCTTTTCCCGCAGCTGGCGGTGCAGTTCGCGCAGCACCGCGGCGCGCTTGGCGATCAGGATGAGCCCCGAGGTATCCCGGTCGAGACGGTGCACCAGTTCCAGGTACCGCGCATCGGGCCGCTGCTGCCGCAGGGTTTCGATCAAGCCGAAGCTGAGCCCGCTCCCGCCGTGGACGGCGAGTCCCGAGGGCTTGTCGATCACCAGCAGGTCGTCATCCTCGTGGACAATCTGGCGCACCACCCTCTCGGCAAGTCGCGCCGGCGCGGCCCCTGCAGTTCCTGCGGCGGCCTGGCGCAATGGGGGAATCCTGACCTGGTCGCCGGCTACCACACGGTACTCGGCCCGGCTGCGCCCCTTGTTGACGCGCACCTCGCCCTTGCGCAGCGCGCGGTAGATGCGCGTGCGGGGCACGCCGCGGGCGTGACGCAACAGGAAATTGTCCAGCCGCTGACCGGAGGACTCTTCATCGACGGTGACAAGGCGGACACCGCCAGCCGCGGCCTGGTCTTTTTCTGACGCCATAAAACACTGAAAACTATACAAATGTGGAAATTTCGCTGCTATAGTACACGCCGTGGTCGCATCCGGGGTAAATATAAGTACCTGGATGACTGATCCCCCTGGCGATTTTTGGGGCCTGCCGAGTAACCGCACGGCTCCGCCAGCACGGCCACGAGGAACCACTGTCACCGGCTGAACACAGACACCAGCGGCGACAGCGACGTCGATACAGCGGCGGGTCAGGACCGACCAACCTCGGCAGTTACCCGCCCCTCGACCGGCATTAACCGCGCAGACAGTCTGCCCGGGTAGTGAATCAGATATTACGAATGATCAGCGTCGATGCACCCTGTGGTGCTGCGACACTAGCAAAAAAGCAGGCCGGGTTGCCCTAACGCACACGGCCGCGACTACCGTCCGATGCCCCAGAGGCAGCGGGCATGGCTACTGATGATACAGGTCCACAGGACCGCTATACCTGATACCCCCGCGCAGGCCGTCTGCCACGACGCTATTAAAGCAAGGCATACGGCAACATGAAAAAAATACTGATCAACGCAACACAACCCGAAGAACTGCGGGTGGCCATGGTTGATGGCCAGCGGCTGTACGATTTCGACATCGAGAACCGCACCCGCATCCAGAAAAAAGCCAGCATCTACAAGGGCAAGATTACCCGCGTAGAACCCAGCCTCGAAGCCGCCTTCGTCGACTTCGGCGCGGAGCGACATGGCTTTCTCCCCCTCAAGGAAATCGCGCGCGAATATTTCTATCGCAAGCCGGGTGACTCC
>CAYGOX010000447.1:0-2612 GCA_964351485.1 uncultured Halioglobus sp. | reverse complement strand
CACTCTGAGCAGAGCCCGGCGTATAGCGGGGGCCGCCCGCGGGGGTGGGAGCTTACGGGGGTCCGCGAGCCCCGGGGATATCACCGGGTCACGGGGGTCGGCACCGCCCAGGTAGGCCGTCACCTCGCTCAGCGGGTGTCCCAGTGGCAGACTTTGCTGACCATAAAATCCGCTGAGGGTGAAAATGTTGCGCGTATCACCGAAATCAAAGAGATTGCCGCCGGAGGAAAACATGCCGACGCACGCGGGTAACGGCAACTTTTCCACCTGCTCGAGGCGAATCACGGCCTGCGCGCTCAGAAAACCGCCAGCCGAACTGCCAAACAATGCGATGTTGCCCTCCCCAAATTCGTCCAGGCAGTGGCGATAGACTGCGACCACGTCATCCAGCGCAGCGGGATACGGGTGTTCCGGTGCAAGCCTGTAGTCCACGCAAATGACCGTGTAGCCGGTCAACGCCGCAATGGGAATGCCCTCTGCCAGCGCTCCGGAGCCCACCACGAACCCGCCGCCGTGCATGTTCAGCAATACCTTGCCGGCAACACGTTTGGCAGTATCGGCCGACTGAATCGTATGGCAGCGAACACCGCCGATTTCGTGCTCCACAATATCCACCGGGTAAAGCGCCTGGGCATACTGGTTGAGTCCCTCGAACGCCGGCGCCATCTCGTCCCGCATCAACCACATCGGTATGGGCTCATCCGGAACGGACGTGTCGCCCCAGGGATTGGCCCTGAGATAGTCCTGTGCCTGCTCGCTGATACTGCTTGGAACAGGGATGACCTGCTCGCCGAGGTGGACCGACCCATCCTTGTCAATCTGGTATTTCATGCAACATTCTCCCGCGCGTCACCTTCAGCAACCAATTGCTGACTTATCTTTTTTTTATATATAAGTTTTATTTTCAAGACAAGCACCACACCCGCGGCAGGGGATATTCCACTGAACCACGCGACAGTTAAGTGCGCTGTGACGGGAGAACGAACAAAAGCGGAATGCGCCTGACCCGGTGCATTACCTGCTATCTGGAATAAATGAACTCTGGCTGTAGTTACCGCTGGTAAAGACCACTGTCAAACATGTATCGGTGCTTCTGATAAATCAGCTCTTTCACCTCGTCCGTCAGCTCACTTTCAAGATCGGTGCTGTAGCGGGTTTCGTTGTGATGCGGAAACGAACAATCCGCACCTTCTTCAACGAACGGCTCCACAGCCTTTGCCAGGCCCTGCGCCAATTCCTCGAAACGGATAAGCTCAACGAACCGGGGCATCACACCGTCTATGAGAAAAAACGCTTCCTGGGGATGGTGTTCCCGGTGATAGCCCGCTTCAACGATGAATTCTGGAAACGGCAAACGGGAAAGCTCTGTTCGACTTGAATCACGCTTGAGGTGGAACTCGCGCACCTTGTCTTTCTTGAAATGCTTGTAGAGCGAGTATTCCAGTGTGTAGGGATGGCGAATCACCATCAGTGCTTTCTTGAAATCACCCTGCTCTTTTCCTGTCAGCTCCTTGATAGCACGCAGGGCTTCTTTCAGGGTGCAGTGCCGCCAGATCGGATCCAGCGGCTCGACCTTGGCAGCCACAGACGGCGACTGTACATAAGAATCAGGCAGCGGTGACGCATAGATCGGCCCTCGCAGGACGCGGTGCAGATAATCCGAACAACTCATGCCGCCGGTTTTGCCGATATGAATGAAGATAAGCTCTTCTGTAAACAGCATGGCCAGTCACATCAAACTCGCGTGAATCAACGAAGCGTACCTGATAAGTTTCTGGATTACGAGGAGCCCGGCCCGTTCGACAGTGCATCCACTTTAGACTACGATTACAGGCTAAAACGTCGCCTATAAAAATCCGGCCGCACCCAGCTATGTCTAACTATGTCTAAGTCTCGCCTCAGCTTTTATCAGTTGAAGAAAGCACTGCTCTGGCCGCGAACGTGCTTCATGCGATACAAGCACAGGCATTTGCAACCCGGCATGAAAACCATGCTGGAGCTTCACTACTACCGGCGCCCCATGCTCGAGTTTGTCGGTGCACTCTATGAAGACAGTCAAATACTGCACACTGCGAACATCGACCAGGACAGTATCGTCATAGACGTCGGCGCCTTCATCGGCGATTGGTCTGTCACCATTGCGGAAAAGTACAACCCCACGATCTACGCCTTCGAACCCAACCCCAAACCGTTCGAGCGACTCTTGATCCATGCCGGCAAAAACCCGAAATTCAAGCCGCTGCCAGTGGGACTCGGCGACGAGGATCTGGAGGCGGATTTTACGCTGAAGGGGCTGGGCTCCTCCATGCTCGAAGATCGGGCAGACCATTCCGATGTCCCGAAAATGCGGGTCAAGATACGATCAGTCGACAGCATCTGGAACGAACTGGCGTTGAACAACGTGCAACTGATGAAGGTCAATATCGAGGGTGCCGAGTTTCCACTGTTCGAGCGCATGATCGAAACGGGGCTTCTCGACAAGGTCGACACCTACCTTATCCAGTTTCACGAGTGGCACGAGCGCGCCTACAGCAGGCGTCGACGCATCAGACGAGAGCTGACCAAAACACATGAGCTGGAGTGGGATTACAACTTCGTGTGGGAGAAATGGG
>CAYGOX010000446.1:0-2612 GCA_964351485.1 uncultured Halioglobus sp. | reverse complement strand
GGACGCCGCGCCGGCGCTCATGGCGCAGGGGCTTGCCTGGCTGGGTGAGCTGGATCTGCGCGAATCGCTCACGCAAATCGCGGTGCCCCAGCTTCACCTGCTGGCCTCCAACGACAATCTCGTACCCGTGGCGCTGGCCGAAGCGCTAACAGACTGTTTGTCCGCGACGGACACGGCGGCGGAGGTACGGGTACTCGAAGGCGTCAGCCATCTCGCCCCGGTGGAAGTGCCTGCGCTTATCGCCTTGCACCTGCGGCCTTTCCTGGAACGCAACGCGCTGCTCGCGGCGGCCGCTGTCGCCGAGCGCGATTTCGAAAAGCGCGACGTGGCCGAGTCTTTCAGCCGCGCGGCAACCAGCTACGATGCCGCCGCTGCCTTGCAGCGCGATGTCGGCAACGCGCTGCTGGCGCGACTCGATGCGCTGGACCTGCGCGCCGATACCGTACTCGATCTCGGCTGCGGCACCGGTGCGTTCTCTGGCGCGTTGCGCCAGCGGTTTCCCGATGCCGCACACGTGGGGCTGGATCTGGCCGAGGGCATGGTCGGCTATGCACGCTCGCAGGCGGGCCAGTCGGCGCAGCGCTGGGTTGTCGGCGACGCCGAGATGCTGCCGCTGGCGACTGATTCTGTCGATCTGGTATTCAGCAGCCTGGCGGTGCAGTGGTGTCGCCGGCCGGACCTGCTCTTTGCCGAACTCGCGCGCGTGCTGGCGCCCGGTGGCCGCTGCGTTTTTGCCACGCTCGGTCCCGGCACCCTGGTGGAGTTGCGCGAAAGCTGGGCGGCGGTGGATGCGCATCAGCATGTGAACCGCTTCCTGCCTGGCGATGCGCTGCGCAGCGCCGTGCAGGTGTTGCCCGGCGTTCACCTGGCCCTGGACAGCGAGCCGTTCGTGATGGACTACGCTCGCGTGAAAGATTTACTGCTGGAACTCAAGGCGCTGGGCGCGCACAACGTGAACCGGCGCCGCTCCGCCGGCCTCACCGGGCGCGCCGCGCTGCGCGGTATGCAGCAGGCCTACGAACAACGGCGGCGCAACGGCCGATTGCCCGCCACGTACGATGTGGTGTTCGGCACCCTGGAGGTAGCGTGAGCCAAACCTATTTTGTGACCGGTACTGACACCGAAGTGGGCAAAACTGCCGTGAGCTGTGCCCTGCTCGAAGCGGCCAACGCGCGCGGGCTCACCACCGCAGCGGTGAAGCCCGTGGCCGCCGGCTGTGACGCGCAGGGCCGCAACGACGACGCGCTGCAGTTGATGGCCTCGATGAGCGAGTCGCTGGCTTACGATCAGGTGAACCCGGTGGCGCTGGCCGAGGCGATTGCGCCCCACCTGGCTGCCGAGCACGAGGGCCGCCGTCTGCAGGCCAGCCGCCTGGTCGGCCTGTGTCGCGGGGTGACCAGCGGCGGTGCCGACCTGGTGCTGGTTGAAGGCGCGGGGGGTTGGCGGGTGCCGATCAATCCGTGCGAGACGCTGGCCGACGTTGCGCGCGAACTGGGCGCGCCGGTAATCCTGGTGGTAGGGATGCGCCTGGGCTGTATCAACCACGCGCTGCTCAGCGCCGAGGCGATTGCGCGCGACGGGCTGCGCCTGGCGGGGTGGGTGGCCAACACCGTGGACCCGCAGATGAACTGCTTCGAGGAGAACCTCGAGACCCTGCGCCAGTGGCTCCCGGCGCCGCTGTTGGGCGTGGTGCCGCACCTGACGCCCTGGGATGTCGAAAAGGCATCTAAATGCATCGAAATAGACGCTATCGTCTAGAAAATATCCCTCTGACTGTGCGAATCCCGTTTCCGGGAGTTATAACCATTTTTCTGTGATTTAGGCCCCGAATCGAGGAAAAAGGTATTTGACTTCCCGACCAATTCGCGCAGAATGTGTGCGCTGAACACATGGTGCTGGGGCAGCGTTCGCCGCCGCCACGCCGCGGCGACCATCAAGAGGAAGTGACCATGCCAGAGTACAAGGCTCCTGTGCGCGATATGCGCTTCGTAATCAATGAAGTCCTCGAATCTGAAAAGCTCTACCAGACCCTGCCGGGCTGCGAAGAAGCGACCGAAGACCTGATGAATGCCATCGTTGAAGAAGGCGCCAAGTTCGCCGAAGAGGTGCTGTCGCCCCTGATGCGCACCGGTGACGAGGAAGGCTGTGTGTGGACCGAGGACGGCGTCACCACGCCCGCCGGCTTCAAGGAAGCCTACCAGCAGTACGTCGACAACGGCTGGCCCGCACTGAGCGCGCCGGTGGAGCAGGGCGGCCAGGGCCTGCCCAACATGCTCGGCATTATCGCCAATGAACTGGCCGGCACCGCGAACTGGGCCTGGGTGAGGTACCCCGGTCTGAGCCACGGCGCGGTCAACACCGTGGAAACTCACGGCACGCACGAGCAGAAAGAAAAGTACCTGACTAAGCTGGTGTCCGGCGAGTGGACCGGCACTATGTGCCTCACCGAACCGCAGTGCGGTTCCGACCTGGGCCTGCTGACCACCAAGGCAGAGCCGCAGGCCGACGGCTCCTACGCCATCACTGGCACCAAAATCTTCATCAGCGCCGGTGACCACGACATGACCGACAACATCGTGCACATTGTCTTGGCACGACTGCCCGATGCGCCC
>CAYGOX010000445.1:0-2613 GCA_964351485.1 uncultured Halioglobus sp. | reverse complement strand
CAGCATGGGCATGGGAATGCGGATCACCTCGCCGGCAGTGGCCGGGTTGAGGCCCAGGTCCGACTTGTAAATTGCCTTTTCGACATCGGGAATCATGCTCTTGTCCCACACTGTCAGTGTCAGCGTGCGGGCGTCCTCGACATTGATATTGGCGACCTGGTTCAACGGGGTCTCCGAGCCGTAGTACTCCACCTTCAACCCGTCGAGCAGACTCGGGTGTGCGCGACCGGTCCGAATCCGGTTGAAGTTATGGGCCAGCGCCTCGAGACTTTTCTCCATGCGCTCCTTTGCTTCCGATTTGATGTCGTCAATCATACGTTTTCTTTTTTAACCTCTACTGCGTCTGGGCTGTGCTCCCACCGGTGGGGACTATTCAATCAGGGTGCCGTCGTCGCCACCGCGCACGATGTTCAGCAAGGCCCCGGTTTTTTCCATCTCGAACACACGGACCGGCATGCCGTGATCGCGACACAGGCAGATGGCCGTGAGATCCATGACCTCGAGCTTCTTGTCCAGGACCTCGTCGTAGGTCAGCCTGTCGTACTTCACTGCGGACGGGTCTTTCATCGGGTCGGCCGAGTACACACCGTCGACCTTCGTGGCCTTGAGCACCAGCTCCGCCTCGATTTCGATGCCGCGCAGGCAGGCCGCCGAGTCGGTGGTAAAAAACGGGTTGCCGGTGCCGGCAGAAAATATGACGACATCGCCGCTGGCCAGCGCGCGCTGTGCCTTGCGCCGATCGTAGTGATCGACCACGCCGCTCATCGGGATGGCCGACATGACCTGGGTCGCGATATTGGAGCGCTCAAGTGAATCGCGCATAGCCAGGGCGTTCATCACTGTCGCCAGCATGCCCATGTGGTCACCGGTGACCCGGTCGAGACCGGCCGCCTGCAGCGCGGCGCCGCGAAACAGGTTGCCGCCACCGATCACCAGCCCCACCTGGACGCCAATGCCCACGAGTTGGCCGATGGCCAGGGCCATGGAATCGAGGATCTTGGGATCGATACCGAAGTTTTCGGTGCCGGTTAATGCCTCGCCACTGAGTTTGAGCAGGATTCGCTTATATTTTTTCTCGCTGGCCGGTTGCGGCATGGGGGGCCCTCCTGAAACTGGCACGTATCTTACAGGACATCGGCCGTTCTCCCTAGTCGCTGCGGGAGGAAAAACAGGCCAAAAAAAACGGGGCTTTAGCCCCGTTTTTCAACTGTGTTTGCCGGTCAGCCCTTGAGCTGGGCGGCAACTTCATCGGCGAAGTCGACTTTCTCGACCTCGATACCCTCACCCACCTCAAAGCGTGTGAACGAGACAACTTCGGCGCCGGCACCGGCCACCAGTTTGCCCACCGTGGTATCGGGGTCTTTCACGAAGGCCTGCTCTACCAGGCTGTTCTCGGACAGGAACTTCTTGATCCGGCCGCCGATCATCTTCTCGATGATTTCCGGCGGCTTGCCCGAATCCTGGGCCTGTGCGGTGAAGATTTCCTTCTCCTTGTTGACCACGTCCTCGGGCATGTCGTCCGGAGAGACCACCTGGGGATTTACCGCTGCAACGTGCATTGCCACGTCGCGCGCCAGATCCTGGTCACCGCCCTTGAGCTCGACCAGGACCGCGATGCGGTTATTGCCGTGAACATAGGAGCCGACCACGCCGGCCTGGGCATCGACCAGCGCCACGCGGCGCACGCCGATGTTCTCGCCGATTTTCTGTACCAGCGCCTCGCGGGCAGCCTCAAGGTCACCGGCCATGAGCTGCTCGACATCTGTCTGCTTTTGCTCGAACGCCTTGTCGACAACGGTACCGACAAAACCCAGGAAGTTCTCGTCGCGCGCGACGAAGTCTGTCTCGCTGTTGACCTCAACCACGACGCCGTAGCTGCCGTCCTCGGCCAGGCGCGTAACAACCACGCCATCGGCAGCCGTACGGCCGGCCTTCTTGGCGGCCTTCATACCGCTGGACTTGCGCAGTTCCTCGATCGCCGCGTCGACGTCGCCATTGGCCGCTGCCAGTGCTTTCTTGCACTCCAGCAGGCCCAGACCGGTCCGTTCCCTCAGTTCCTTAACCAGTGCTGCAGACATGCTTTTTCCTCCTCGTTAACGCGACTACTCAGCCGGGGTCTCGCCTTCGGCGGACGCCTCGGCCACACCCTCTTCCGCCTCGGCGGCTTCAGGCACTTCCTCGACATACTCGTTGGCTGCGGCGGCAGCGGCGGCCACGTCGCCGGATTCCGCACGACCCTGGACACAGGCGTCGGCGACTGCAGTGACGTACAGCTTGATCGCGCGGATCGCGTCGTCGTTACCGGGGATAACGAAGTCGACACCGTCAGGATCGCTGTTGGTGTCGACGATGCCGATAACCGGGATGCCGAGCTTGTTGGCCTCGGTAATCGCGATGCGCTCGTGATCCACGTCGACCACGAACAGCGCGTCGGGCAGACCGCCCATGGACTTGATACCGCCGATGCTGCGCTCCAGCTTCTCCATATCGCGGGTACGCATCAGGGCTTCTTTCTTGGTCAGCTTGTCGAAAGTGCCGTCAGTCTGCTGGGCCTCGAGATCACGCAGGCGCTTGATCGAGGCGCGGATGGTCTTGTAGTTGGTGAGCATGCCG
>CAYGOX010000444.1:1313-2652 GCA_964351485.1 uncultured Halioglobus sp. | reverse complement strand
GACCTGACCGCCACCTTCGTCGGCAGCTACCAGGACAACGTGCTCAAGCGCGACTGGGACGGTGACGGCTCCCAGGTACAGGGCCAGGAGCAGTTCGTGCTTTCGAAAGTGGTCGGCATGGAGAACTACGAGTTTCGACTGGCCTCCCAGGGCAACGAGTTCTGGGACTGGACCATCGGTGCCTACTACCAGGACGCGCCCTCTGCAACACCGGTGGTCGTTCAGACCTTCACCGCCGTACCCGGCGGACTCATCGCCCAGACCCAGACAACCGGTCCGGCAGTTATCGACACACAGTACTACGGTCTGTTCACGCATAACACGATTCACGTGACCGAGAGAGACACGCTGACAGTCGGTCTGCGGTACGTCGAGGAAGACCGCAACAATACGCAAACCTTCTCGTCAGTTACCGACCTTATCGCGCCATTCTTTGCACCCCAGGTCGATGTGCGCTCGCAGGAAGGCGTTTCGCCTGAAGACCAGGAGACCAACGACAAGGCTGTCACCGGCACACTGAAATACCAGCACCAGTTCACCGACGACTTCATGGCCTACGCCAGTTACGATCGCGGCTGGCGCGGCGGCACCTCCAACATTGCCGGCTCACCGCAGCCGCCGGTCTTCGGCCTGTTCGACGCCGAGGAGAGTGACAATCTGGAAATCGGCTTCAAGTGGGGTGTGATGGATGGCCGCGGTTTGTGGAACCTGGCCGTGTTCTACCAGACCTACACAGATTTCCAGTATCTCGCAGAAGTCTCCTTCCGCGACGCCGAGGGCGGCATCAGCATTGAGACGCCGGTAGTGAACGTCGACGAGGCCGAAGTCTATGGTTTCGACACCGATTTCACCTTCCTGATCGCGGAGCAGTGGACGGTCAGCGCCTCCCTGAGCTACAACAAGACCGAACTGTCCGACGCCAAAGGCGTACCCTGTATCAGCGATATGCCGATCGGTACACAGCTCTGGTCCTTCAACACCTGTGACCTGACCGGCGATCGCGCCGGCAATCTGCCGGAGTGGTCGGCGAACCTGTTCAGCGAATACGCCATGGCGGCCGGCGGCGACGCCGAGTGGTACGCGCGCGGACTGCTCAACTGGGAGAGCGAGTACTACTCCAACACCGAGCAGCGCGACCTCGACGAGTACGTCACACTGGATCTTTTTTTGGGCTGGCGCACCGCTTCGCGCACCTGGGATGTGGCAGTGTGGGCGAAGAACATATTCGACGAATCAGCTGAACTGGACAACGAGGCGCTGCCCCCGGTGCCGGACTACGATAACCCCGCCGGTGGCCAGTTCGACCCGGGCTACACCTGGGTGCGTAACCAGCTCAATC
>CAYGOX010000444.1:0-1303 GCA_964351485.1 uncultured Halioglobus sp. | reverse complement strand
GCGGACGCTGGGCATGACCGTTTCGTATAGCTTCTGACCTTCCCCTGACGGGACGGCGCGTTTACCCTGTTAACCCGCCGTCCTGTTAGCGCTTCGGGGTACACCAATGCCCACCCCCAATCCAACACAATCTCTTCTGCCGGAAATCGACTTCGCACACAACCCGGTGCCCAATCTGCACGAGCTCCTGGACGAACTGCGTTCGCACGGGCCGGTGGTGCCGGTCACCTATATGGGCGAGACCGCCTGGCTGATCAACGGCTACCAGGCCCTGCGCGAGGCCTTTTCCGACGAGGAGCACTTTCAGGCGGCTGCCGCCTACCGGTTGCACTCCGAGCCGTCGATGGGCCGGACGATCCAGACCATGGCCGGCGACGAACACCGGGTCAACCGCGCCCTGGTGTCGCGCCCGTTTTTCCCGGGCAAGATACGCGATGCGACGCAAACGCTTTTGGAGCCAGTGGCCGGGGAACTCCTCGATCGCATTGCGGGCCAAACCGAGGTCGACCTCGTTGAGACGTTCCTGCGCCCCTACCCCTTTACCGTCATCACGCGCATGCTCGGCATTCCTATCGACGACGAGGGGCGTCTGCTGGAATGGGCACTGAAACTCATCGACTACCCGTGGGACCCGGCCGGTGCGCTGCAGGCACGGCAGGATTTCTCCGATTACATGACGCCAATCGTCGCCGCGCGACGCGAACAACCGGGCGATGACATTATTTCTTTGCTGGCCACCGCCGAGTTCGAGGGCGAGCGACTGGGCGACGAGGAAATCTTCTCGTTCCTGCGCCTGCTGTTCCCGGCAGGCTCCGACACCACCTACAAGGTCGGCGGGAGCCTGTTTTGCGCCGTGCTCAGCGATCCCGCCCTGATCGAGGCCGCCCGCCGCGACGATGAATCTCGCGCGGCCATTGTCCAGGAAGCGCTGCGCTGGCAGCCGCCCACGGCGCAGTTGCCCCGCATGTGCAGCAAGGACACCGAGCTGGGCGGCGTGCAGATGAAAGCCGGCCAGTGGGTCCTGTTCGGCATTGCCGGCGCCAACAGTGATCCCGAGGTTTTCCCCGATCCGCGCCGTTTTGATCCCGGTCGCGACAACAAGAACCTGGCCTTCGGCCACGGCGCGCATTTCTGTCTGGGTTCGCACCTGGCGCGGCAGGAACTGGAAACCGAACTGAAGCTGGTGCTGGCGCGTTTTCCCGATATCGCATTGAGCCCCGACAAAGAAGCAACCATCACCGGGGGTGTGCTGCGCGGGGCGCCTGAGCTGTGGGTGCGCACCGCGGGCGGTGCGGTGTAATCA
>CAYGOX010000443.1:0-2655 GCA_964351485.1 uncultured Halioglobus sp. | reverse complement strand
GGACACTGCCTGAAATTCGCATTGCCTGGTGGGACACCCAGACGGACCAATTGCGCTACGCCACACTGCCCGCGCGTAGTCTGCAGGTCGCTCCCGCGCAAACTACTGCCAATCCCCAGACACCCGCCACCGGCGCGCCCGAAACGGCCGGCACGGCGCAGCTACCGGCCGAAGACAATTTCCTCTGGCAGACGTTGTTCGGCATCAGTACTGTTGGCTGGCTGATCACGCTGGCCTGCGGTGCGTGGTTGTGGCGCCGGCAGCAAGGCGCTGATCAGCCGCGACCGCAGGGCACACACAGGAGCGAATCAGAACGCCGATTGATGAAACGGGTCCGCAGTGCCTGCGCAGCGGGCGACGCCGCCATGGCGCGCGACGCCGTGTTGCGCTGGGCGAGCGCCGTGACCGGCAACCGGGCGCTGCGCACGCTCGATGCGGTGGCCGCTCAGTTTGGCGATGCCACGCTCACCGCCGCGCTCCGCGAACTGGATCGACACCTGTACGGCACTGACAAAGGAACATGGCAGAACGAGACGCTACCGTCGCTGCTGGACAAGGCCCGCGAACAGCAGAACGCCCGCAACTCCGATACAGCCAACAAGATCACCCTGTATCCGAGCGCGAGTAAACCCTAGTCGAGCGACTTGCTCACCACTTCGAACACATCCGGCGACAATGATTTCGACTGCGCGATGCGCGCCAGCTGCTCGCGCATGAGATCACGCCGCCCGCAGTAATTGCGCCACTTGGTGAGCGGCGCCAGCAAACGCGATGCAATCTGCGGGTTGCGCGCATCCATCTGCAATACGATGTCCGCCAGCAGACGGTATCCGGCGCCATCAGCGCGGTGGAAGTTGACGTTATTCGACGTACTGAAAACACCCACCAGCGCGCGCAGTTTATTGGGATTCCCCATATCGAACGCGGGGTGCTCCAGGAGACGCTCGATACGAGACAACGCGTCGGTATCGGGAATGGCCGCCTGCACCTGGAACCACTGGTTGACCGCCAGCGTCTCGTGTTGCCACTGCTCGTAGAATGCATCCAGCGCCGCCTCGCGACTGGCCGCGTCACCATAGCGTGCGATCACGCCCAGCGCCCCGAGGCGGTCGGTCATATTGGTCGCCTGCTCAAATTGCGCCTGTGCCAACGGCAGATACTCGGAGACCCCTGCCACGAGGTATGCGAGGCACACCGCGCGCAAACTGCGTGCGGCGATCTGGTCGCCCTCGGGCGCATAGGGTTCGGTCACCGCCAGGCGTTCATAACAGGCCAGCAACAGGTCGGCCAGTGCAACGCCGAGCGCGCGCTGTACGGCTTCGCGCGCAGCGTGGATGCCGTCGACATCGGCGCCCTCGCCCTGGCTGGCCAGTTCGATCAAGGTATTTTCCGCCGGCAGGCGCAGCATCTCCGCGACCATGGCGGCATCAAGCGACTCATCGCGCAGCAGGTCGGCAAACGCATCGACCAGGAAGGCATCCACCGCGACGGGCTCATTGCGGGCGAGCTGGCCCTGCACTTCGACAATGACGTCGGTCGCGAGATTTTGCGCGCTGTCCCAGCGCACGAAGCCATCGTCATCGGCGCGCATCAGCGCACCGAGGTCTGCGCGCGAATACGGGTAGTACAATCGCACCGGCGCCGAAAAGCCGCGCAGCAGCGAGGGTACGGGGCGTTCGGGAACCTGCTCGAATACAAAGCGCTGGTCTGCCTGGTCCACGTGCAGGACACGGTGCACGGGCGCGCCGGTGGAGCACTGACCGTCATCGTCCAGAAGTCGCAGCGGCAGGTTGCCCGCGGACCCGAGTAGCCCCATGGCCAGCGGAATAACCAGCGGCTCCTTGTCCGGCTGCCCCGGCGTCGGAGGACAGGACTGCTTCACGTGCAACGTGTAGCGCTGGGCGGCCTCATCGTAGTCATCGGTGATCGTCAGCACGGGCGTCCCGGCCTGTGAATACCAGCGGCGGAACTGGCCCAGGTCGATGCCACCGGCCTCCTCCATCGCCGCCACGAAATCCTCGCAGGTGACCGCCTGCCCATCGTGGCGATCAAAATACAAATCTGACCCGGCGCGAAACTTCTCAGGGCCCAGCAGCGTGTGGATCATGCGCACCACTTCAGCGCCCTTCTCGTACACCGTGAGCGTGTAGAAATTATTGATCTCCATAAACGACGCGGGGCGCACCGGGTGCGCCATGGGACCGGCGTCCTCCGCAAACTGAGCGGTGCGCAGCAGCGTCGCATCCTCGATTCGCTTGACCGTCCGCGATCCGCGATCGGCGGAAAATTCGGCGTCACGAAAAACGGTGAAGCCCTCCTTGAGACTGAGCTGAAACCAGTCGCGACAGGTCACACGGTTGCCGCTCCAGTTGTGGAAATACTCGTGTGCGACGATGGCCTCGACGCGCGCGAATCCGGCGTCGGTGGTGATATCGGGGCTACACAGCACACAGGAGGTATTGAAAATATTCAGGCTCTTGTTTTCCATCGCGCCCATGTTGAAGTCATCGACGGCGACGATATTGAAGATATCCAGGTCGTACTCGCGCCCGTATACCTCCTCATCCCAGCGCATGGCCTGCTTCAGCGACAACATCGCGTGCTCGCATTTGTCGAGGTCCTTCTCCTCCACATAGATGCGCAGGGTGACCTCAC
>CAYGOX010000442.1:0-2665 GCA_964351485.1 uncultured Halioglobus sp. | reverse complement strand
AGTCATGGCAAAGGCGGTGCGCTACGGTTGGCAGGAGAGTGAAGTTAGCTCGCTGTAAACTTCCACACTGCGTTAGGCTGGAAGTCTCTTTAGCCATGCTTTGTATGAGCCGCTCCCCCGCCGGGCAGAAGAGCCATGAGAAATCGAGCGCGGGTAAATGAGGTACCGTCGCGCGACGCATCTGGGTCAGAGCATCACCCCCATATCCCAGGGACAGAATTCCTCTTCGCCATAGCCCATGGCCTCACTCATGGAGCGCTCACCTGAAGCCACCGCAATGATGCGTTCGAAGATACGCGTACCGACCTCTTCCACCGACTCAGTGCCATCGAGGATGGTACCGGTGTTGATATCCATGTCATCGGGCATGCGTTCGTAAAGCGATGTGCTGCCGGCAAGTTTGATCGATGGCGCCGGTTTGCAGCCAAAAGCGGAACCGCGATCCGTCGTGAATACCATCAGATTTGCGCCCCCGGCGACTTGAGCAGTGGCACCCACCGGGTCAAAAGCAGGAGCGTCCATAAACACAAGACCCTTGCCCGCTTCCACCGGCTCAGCGTACTGGTAAACCTCGTTCAGGTTGGTGGTGCCTCCCTTGGCGATCGAGCCAAGCGACTTCTCAATGATCGTGGTCAGGCCGCCGGCCTTGTTGCCGGGGGAAGGATTGTTGTCGATGACCATGTTGTTTTTAGCTGTGAACGCTTCCCACCACTTGATACGGTCCACCAGTTTCTGGCCTACCTCCTCGCTGGCGGCGCGGGCGGTGAGCAGGTGCTCAGCGCCGTAACACTCGGTGGTCTCAGACAGTATCGCCGTGCCTCCCTGCCTGACCAGCAGGTCCACGGCATAGCCGAGCGCCGGGTTGCAGCTGATACCCGATACTCCTGAGGAACCGCCGCACTGCATGGCGAGTTTAAGCTCGGCCAAAGGCACCGGCTCACGCTGTACCGCATTCACCTCGGGCAGCACTGCATCGATACGTGCGATCACCTTGTCCACCAGTTTCTGCGTACCCCCTTCCGACTGAATGGAGTAAGAATCTCCCGGCGCGCCGCCCAGCACGTCGCCAAGATTGGTAATTTCGCAGCCCAGGCCGACCACTATCACGTGGGCGATGTTGGGATGCCGGGCATAGCCCGCCAGTGCACTCTTGAGCGCGTTGATCCCGGGTAGCGGATGATCCAGCCCACAACCGCTCTTATGCGTGAGTGCCAGCACCCCGTCCACGTTGGGGAAGTCACCCAGTGCGTTGCGGTAATGGTCGCCGATCATTTTCGCTGCCGTCGCCGAGCAGTTGACACTCGACATAACTGCAATGTAGTTGCGCGTCGCCACCCGCCCATCGGCGCGTCGTATGCCCATGAAGGTGCGTTGTGGCGAATCCGGCACAGTCGGTTTGGCATCCCGACAGAAGGCGTAATCCAGCTCTACACGTCCCATTTCGAGATTATGAGAATGCACGTGTTCGCCAGGCTGAATAGCCTGTGTAGCAAAGCCAATTACCTGGTTGTAGCGAATAACAGGCTCTCCAAGGGCAATCGCCCGCCTGGCCACCTTGTGACTGGCTGGAATGTCTGCGATCGCGCTGACGGAACCCGTTAATACCGTGCCAGCGGCGATATCCTCGCGCGCTATGAGCACGTCGTCGTTCGCGTGAAGTTCAATGTAGGGGTTTATCATAGTAAGACCATTAACGACATGAACAATTTGAATAAGGATTTTGGACGAAGCAGCGGTTCTTCTCTGTCGTGTAGGCGACATTGCGAAAAACCGGGGACAGACCACGGTTACCCGAATCCAACCCAGTAAAACCCACCCGGCGAAAACGTGGTCTGTCCCCGGTTTTACACACTGAACATCGCCAGGCCCAATCACACCCTCATTGCCACCGCATGCATCTGTGTTCCGGCAATGCGATTTATCTTCACCCCATCGCCATCATGGGGTGGTTGCGTTTGATAAACCTGCAACAGTTCTCTGTTCAATTAACGCTCCTTGCGCTGACGCGCGAAGTAGTTTCAACCCAGCTGTTCCCGGTTGTGCGGCAGGGTAAAGTCCTGGTCCGGGCCCACGGGTACCACCTGCGTTGGATTAATGGTGACGTGACTGCCGTAGTAGTGCTGCTTGATATGGGCAAAGTCCACTGTCTGGGCAATGCCCTGGCGCTGATATAAATCTCTCAGGTAGTTGCTCATCGCGGGATAATCGGCAATACGCTGGCGGTTGCTTTTGAAATGCCCGTAGTAGACCGCGTCAAAGCGAATCAGGGTGGTGAAAAGACGCCAGTCCGCCTCGGTCAGGCGGTCGCCGGCAAGATAACGCTGCTGCGTTAAGGTTTGCTCAACCCAATCCAAGGCTTCAAACCGTGCGTCATAGGCTGCTTCATAGGCCTGTTGGTTGGTTGCAAAGCCAGCGCGGTATACGCCGTTGTTGATTCCATCGTACACCCGTTCATTGATAGCGTCGATCTGCGCACGCAATGCTTCAGGGTAGTAATCATTGTCGTTGCCGGTGATACCGTTGAAAGCGCTATTGAACATGCGGATGATATCAGCTGATTCATTGCTGACGATCGTCTGTAACTGTTTATCCCAGAGTACCGGAACGGTAACGCGGCCTTCGTAATCAGGGTTCGCCTTCAAATACAGCTGATACAGATAATCCA
>CAYGOX010000441.1:0-2676 GCA_964351485.1 uncultured Halioglobus sp. | reverse complement strand
GGAAAATTGAGCGCTTCCTGTCGCAGCCCTTCCACGTGGCGGAAATCTTCACCGGTTCGCCCGGCAAGTACGTGGCGCTCAAGGACACCATCGCCGGTTTCCAGGGCATTCTTGCCGGTGAGTATGACCACCTGCCCGAGCAGGCGTTCTACATGGTTGGCAGCATGGAAGAGGCCGTCGAGAAAGCCAAGACGCTGTAAGCCAGTCCAGAGAGAATCGATATGGCTATGACAATACATTGCGACATCGTCAGCGCGGAAGAAGAGATCTTCTCCGGCCTGGTCGTAACCCTGGCCGCAACGGGACAGGAAGGTGAGCTGGGTATCAACTACGGCCACGCGCCGCTATTGACCGCCCTGGTCCCGGGCCCGGTGCGTGTCGAGGCGCAGGACGGTGAAGAATTGGTCTTCTACGTGTCCGGCGGGTTCCTGGAGGTGCAGCCGGGCGTCGTCTCGATCCTGGCCGATACCGCGATCCGTGCCGATGACGTCGACGAGGCAGCCGCCGAGGAAGCGCGTCGCGAGGCGGAGCAGGCACTGGCCAACCAGAGCGGTGATTTCGACTACGGCCGTGCTTCGGCACAGCTCGCAGAAGCCGCGGCTCAGCTGGCAACGCTGCGGAAGATGAAAAACCGCGCGGGGCGTGGCTGAATTAGCAGCTTTACCGTCAAAAACGCACGATCTAAAGCCCCGGCAACAGCCGGGGCTTTTTTTTGGCAGATGTTATGCGTGTCACACACAATGGTTTAAGTTGCCGGGGTCGCAGCGCATAATACGACGAGGTAACGCCTGCCCGTGGCGCCCCCGGCGCTGTGGTGATCAGGTGTTGGCACACAACCGTCACACAGCCATGACGCTACCCGCAGCCAGCCAATAACGACAATGCAGGGATCATGACCGAGATGAATCTGGAAGTAGTCATTCTCGCCGCCGGCCAGGGCACGCGAATGAAATCCGACCTGCCGAAGGTGCTGCACCGCGTGGCCGGCAAGCCGCTGCTGGAGCACGTGGTGGACACCGCGCTGCAACTCGGCCCCCGGGCGCTGCATGTGGTTGTCGGACATGGCGCTGACCTGGTGAAGGAAGCGCTCGCACACCACACCATTAACTGGATTACGCAGGAGCAGCAGCTGGGCACCGGCCACGCCGTGCTCCAGGCCATGCCGAGCGTCGCGCCGGATTCCGTGGTGCTCGTGCTTTACGGTGACGTGCCGCTGACCCGACTGGAAACACTCGAGGCACTCGTGGCGCAGGCGGCCGAAGGCCCGGCGCTGCTGACAGCGACACTCGAGGACGCTGCCGGCTATGGCCGCATTCTGCGCGACGAATCGCAGCGGCTGCTCGGCGTTGTCGAGGACAAGGATGCGACAGACGCACAACGCGCCATCCGAGAGATCAATACCGGCCTGCTCGCCGCCCCGGCGCAGGACCTCAATCACTACCTGCCCCGCGTCGGTAACGAGAACAACCAGCAGGAGTACTACCTGCCCGATGTCCTCGGTCTGGCGGTGGCCGACGGCAGGTCCATTGCGTCCTGCCAGGCGACATCCGAGCTGGAAATTCTCGGTGTGAACGATCGCGTGCAGCTCAACCAGGTTGAGCGTGAGTTCCAGCGTTTGCAGGCGGAGGCGCTCATGCGCCAGGGCGTCAACCTCGCTGATGCACAGCGCCTGGATATTCGCGGTGAACTGACTTGCGGTCGGGATGTGACCATCGACGTCAATGTGGTTATCGAAGGTCGCGTGACACTGGGCGACGGCGTCAGCATCGGCGCAAACTGTGTCCTGATCGATGTCGAAATCGATGAGGGTACGACCATTCACCCGATGAGCCACCTGCAGGAAGCGGTTGTCGGTAAAGAGTGCAACGTCGGCCCGTTCGCGCGGCTGCGACCGGGTACCCGGCTCGGCGGGTCTGCCCGCGTTGGTAACTTTGTCGAAACGAAAAACGCACGCATCGGCCAGGGTAGCAAGGTGAACCACTTGAGCTACGTGGGTGACTGCGACATGGGTGACAGCGTGAACGTCGGTGCCGGCACAATCACCTGTAATTACGATGGCGTGAACAAGCACAAGACCGTTATGGGCGACGGTGTATTCATCGGCTCCAACAGCACACTGGTGGCACCCGTGACCATCGAGGATGACGGTTTTGTCGCAGCCGGCTCAACGGTGACGAAAACAGTTGCGAAAGGCGAGCTGGGTGTGGGACGCGCGCGCCAGCGGAATATCGATGGCTGGGAACGGCCTTCAAACGCGGGCGGCAAGGACTAGCTTATGTGTGGGATCGTGGCGGCCGCCGCGCGGCGCGAGGTTTCGGAAATCCTGCTTGAGGGTTTACGCCGACTGGAATACCGGGGCTACGACTCGGCCGGCATGGCGTTGATCGACGCGAACAACACCCTGCAACTGCACAAACGGCAGGGCAAGGTAAGCGAGCTGGAAAAAGCCCAGGCTAAGCAACCCTATCTTGGCACCACCGGTATTTCCCACACGCGCTGGGCCACACACGGTGAACCCTCGCAGGCCAACGCGCATCCGCACGCCTCGGGTGATCGCGTGGCGCTGGTACACAACGGCATCATCGAAAACCATGCCGCGCTGCGCGAGGAGCTGGTCGCTGCGGGCTACAGTATGGCCTCGGCCACCGATTCCGAGGTGGTCGTACACCTGATTCA
>CAYGOX010000440.1:753-2683 GCA_964351485.1 uncultured Halioglobus sp. | reverse complement strand
GAACACCGTCTGTTGGGTTTCGTTCCAGATCTTGATCAGCTCGTCCTGGATCACCCCGCGCGTCAGCGCATCCAGCGCACCGAACGGTTCGTCGAGCAGCAGCAGCTTCGGATTGGTGGCAAAGGCGCGCGCGATACTCACTCGCTGGCGCATACCGCCGGACAATTCCGACGGCTTCTTGTGCAACGAACTGCCCAGGCCAACCATCTCCAGGTAGTGCACGCTGTGTTCGAGCACCTTGCCCTTGGACCAGTCGGGGTGGCGCGCACGCACGCCGAAGCTGACGTTGTGCAACGCACTTTTCCACGGCAGCAGACTGTAATTCTGGAACACGACGCCGCGCTCGAGGCTCGGCCCCTCGACGCTCTCGCCATCCATGATGATGGCGCCATTGCTGGACTCGTCCAGTCCGGCCAGGATGTTCAGGATGGTCGACTTGCCACACCCCGAGTGGCCGATGATGCAAACAAACTCCCCCTTTTCCAGTGCGATATTGACGTTCTCGAACACCACCAGGTCGCCCTGCTTCGACGGATAGACCTTCGAGAGCTGTTCGACACTGATAAACGACTTACTCATGCATTACTCCTTGTACTGGACCAGCTTTTCGAGGCTTCCCAGGATCATGTCCAGGCACATGCCCACCAACCCGATCATCAGGATCGAAAAGATGACGCTGTTGAGGTCCAGGTTGTTCCACTCATTCCACACGTAGTAGCCAATGCCCGTGCCGCCGACCAGCATCTCCGCGGCCACGATCACCAGCCACGCGATACCGATGGAGATGCGCATCCCGGTCAGGATTGTCGGCGCGGCCGCCGGCAGGATGACCTGGAACGCCGTCTGCAGCTGGCTCAACTCGTGCGTGCGCGCCACCGCGATCCAGTCCTGGCGCACATTGGCCACACCGAAGGCGGTGTTGATCAGCATCGGCCAGATGGAACAGATAAAAATCACGAAGATCGCCGACTGTTCGGAATCCTTGATGATGAACAGCGCCAGCGGCATCCAGGCCAGCGGCGAGATCGGCCGCAGGATCTGGATAAACGGGTTGAGCGCCTTGTGCATTAGCGGCGACATACCGATTACAAAACCCAGCGGAATAGCTACCAGCGCCGCGCCGAGGTAGCCGGTCAGCACCCGGAAGAGCGAGTACGCCAGCTGCACGCCGATCCCCTTGTCATTGGGGCCGGCGTCGTAGAACGGGTCGCTGAGCTCATCCCAGGCGTGGGACAGCACCTGCGACGGCGGCGGCACACGCGCCTCGTCGTCGGCGCCGCCCATCAGCAGTTCGTACTCCGACATCGCCTCGGTGGCCTCCGGCGGCTGGTTCAGTGCCTCCCAGATACCCAGCGAAAGGATCAGCAGCAGGAGCGAGACGATGGCCGCCCGCGTATTCAAGCCGGCCATGCTCAAGTCCGCCGAATGTCGAAGCTGGCGATGTACTCCTCGGGCTTGGTGTAGTCGAACTCCTTGCCCATGATGGTGTAGTTCTCGTAAGTCTTCGTCGGCGGCTCGTAGCCTAAGTCCTTCATGACCTGCGCGGTTTCGGAGGCCACGTAAACCTTTTCGGCGATACCGTTGTAGTCGATATCACCCTCCACATAACCCCAGCGCTTCATCTGCGTGAGAATCCAGACCGCCATGGAGTGCCAGGGGAAGGGATCGAAGTCGATACGGTCGGGAATGTCGTACACCTTCTTCTCGATGCCGTCGACATAGCGTCCGGTCAACACCTGGCGAACCACCACCTCGGGCTGGTTGAGATAGTTCTTGGGCGAAATCGCCTTGGCGATCTCGGCGCGGTTTTCCGCCTTCGCGGAGAAGTGGGTCGCGTCGACGATGGACTTGAACAGCGCCGCGTAGGTATTGGGCATCTCGGTAGCGAACTTCTGGCTGCAGGCGAACGCGCAGCAGGGATGCCCCTCCC
>CAYGOX010000440.1:0-743 GCA_964351485.1 uncultured Halioglobus sp. | reverse complement strand
TCGATTTGAACAGCGCGAGGAACGTATTGCGATTCTCGTCGATGAACGCCGTGGACGCGACGAACCGGCAACCCGCGTGGCCGGCCCAGACCTCCTTCGTGAGCGTGTGCAGGAAGCCGACCTTCTCGTAGACCGCGCGCTGGTTGAACGGGTCCGGCGACAGATAGCCGTCGAGGTTACCGGCCCGCAAATTGGCGACCATCTCCGGCGGGGGCACCACACGAATCTGGATATCCTTGTCCGGGTCGATGCCGTGCTCAGCCACGTAGTAGCGCAGCAGGAAGTTGTGCATGGAGTAGTCGAACGGTACGCCGAACTTGAACCCCTTCCACTGTTTCGGGTCACGCTTGTCGATGTGTTTGTTGTGCAGGACGATGGCCTGCCCGTTGATATTTTCCACCGCCGGCATGATGTAGGGCGTCGCGGTCGAGCCGGCACCCATGGTCATCGCCAGCGGCATCGGTGTGAGCATGTGCGAGGCGTCGTACTCGCCATTGAGCGACTTGTCGCGCGCCACCGCCCAGCCCGCGGTCTTGATCACGTCTACATCCAGGCCGTACTTGGCGTAGAACCCCATCGGCTGCGCCATGATGATCGGCGTCGCGCAGGTAATTGGCACGAAGCCGACCTTGAGCTTGGTTTTCTCCAGTGGCCCCATTGAATCCTTCACGGCGGCCTTGACCTGGTCGATGGGAATCAGCGTACCGAGCACGGCGGCGAGCGTACCGCCGCCGACCAGCCGG
>CAYGOX010000439.1:270-2687 GCA_964351485.1 uncultured Halioglobus sp. | reverse complement strand
TGCCCAAGGAGGTCATCCTGCAGGTGGTCGAGAAGTTCGTGCTGCAGCTCGAGGCCCAGCTGATGGATCGCAACGTGACCATCGAACTGACGCCGGAGGCCGCGCAATGGCTGGGCGACAAGGGCTATGACGACAAGATGGGCGCACGCCCGCTGGGCCGGGTCATCCAGGAGCACATCAAGAAGCCGCTGGCCGAACTGGTGTTGTTCGGCTCGCTCGCTCAGTCAGGCGGAATCGCCAGGGTGCGCCTCAACAGGGCGGACGATGTGCTGGAAGTGACCGTGGAAGAGGAAGAGGAAGAGCTGGAGAAGGCGCTGGACTAGCGCTCCCGGTAAGTGATGCGGCCTTTGGTCAGGTCGTAGGGCGTCAGCTCCACGCGAACCTTGTCACCGGTCAGGATGCGAATGTAGTTCTTGCGCATCTTCCCTGAAATGTGGGCAGTCACCACGTGACCGTTTTCCAGCTTCACCCGGAAGGTGGTGTTGGGAAGGGTGTCGATCACCTCACCTTCCATTTCGATTTGATCTTCTTTTGCCATCCGGCGGCGGTCCTCGCTCGAAAAGAGGGCCGCATTTTGCCTGATTCCAACCAGCAGCGCTACCGCTAACCTCGGTAATAGGTTGGATGTGTCAGAGGAGGGGGGTCCAGCGGCTGCTGACGTACAACTCCAGCGGGCGATATTCCGACTTGTAGGCCATTTTTTTGCACTCGCGTATCCAGTAGCCGAGGTACAGGTAGTCCAGGCCCATTTTCCGCGTCTGCTCGATCTGCCAGAGAATGGCAAAGACACCGAGGCTGCGCTTGTCCGCATCGGGGTCGAAGAAGGTATAAATGGCTGACAGGCCGTCATCGAGTTCATCGACCACTGCGATCGCGACGAGGTTGCCTCCGTCAAAGAAGCGAAAGTAGCGCGTGCAATCCCAGACTCCGCTGAGAAACGCCTCGTACTGCGAGCGGTCGGGGGGGTACATATCCCCGTCGGAGTGCCGCAGGCAGATGTAGCGGTGGTAGAGGTTGAAGGCGTCGTCGTCGCGGATGTCCGGTGTTTCTACAACCCGCAGGTCCTGGTTGCGTTTCCAGATGCGGTTCTGGGAGCGACGGCCCTGGAACTCGGCGACCGGAATCCTGGCCGGCACGCAGGCGCTGCAGTGTGTGCAGTGCGGGCGGTAGATATGGCTGCCGCTGCGACGGAACCCGAGGATCGAAAGACGACTGTAGAGGCGCTTGTCGACCTCCTGTCTCGGATCCACGAACAGCGTGGTGGCTTCCTGGTCCTCGAGATAGCTGCAGCTATGTGGATAGGTGGTGTAGACCTTCAGGTCGCGTATTGATGACGTCACAGCAGGGCTCCGCAGGTCTCCGGCAACTGCCAGATGCTGTTGTCGGTATCGACATCGACAGTTTGGGCAAGACGATTCTCGAAGTCCAGCCTACTAATACAGCGCGCGCCCAGTGAGAGCAGATGGTCGCTCTCGACCTGGCAGTCGATCATGTGGAAGTGACCGCGCCGCATGATGTGGACCAGTCCCACCAGCGCGGTCTTCGAGGCGTCGGTGGCGCGACTGAACATGGATTCACCGAAAAATACGCGGCCAAGGGCAACGCCGTAGAGGCCGCCGACCAGTTGACTGTCCTGATCGCGCACTTCGATGGAGTGTGCAAAACCCAGTGCGTGAAGTTCCGAGTATGCAGCGATCATGGCATCGTCGATCCAGGTGCCCAGGCCGTCGCCACGCAGTTCGGCGCAGGCGCGCATCACCTGGGTAAACGCGGTGTCCACACTGAGCCGGAACCGGTCCGAGCGCAGGGTTTTGCGCAGTGAGCGGGCGATATGCAGTTCGTCCGGGAACAGGACCAGTCGCGGATCGGGTGTCCACCACAGGACGGGTTGCGGATCGTCGTACCAGGGAAAAATACCGCGCCGGTAAGCGGCCAGCAGGCGCGCCACGCTGAGTTCGCCGCCGACGGCCAGCAGGCCATTGGGTTCGTCCAGCGCTTCGCTCGTCGGTGGGAACTCCGCGCCCGGGGAGAGACTTACCAGTCTCTGCATGTACTGCTCCGTTTACAGCGCGTCGAGATACTTCTCGGCATCGAGGGCGGCCATACAGCCAAAGCCCGCCGACGTGACGGCCTGCCGGTAGATATGGTCGGCGACATCGCCCGCGGCAAAGACGCCGGGCGCCGAAGTGGCGGTCGCGTTGCCGGCCGTGCCGCTGTGGATGGTCAGGTAGCCGTCCTTCATCTCGAGTTGATCTTTGAAAATGCCCGTATTGGGGACGTGCCCGATGGCGATGAAGACGCCGGCGAGGGCGATCTGCGTAATGTTGTCGTCCTTGGTCGACTTGATGCGAATGCCGGTCACCCCGGTTTCGTCGCCGACCACCTCGTCGAGGGTGTGATCCCACATGATGGTGACC
>CAYGOX010000439.1:0-260 GCA_964351485.1 uncultured Halioglobus sp. | reverse complement strand
TCTGCGCGCAGCGCGTCGCGGCGATGCACCAGCACGACTTCGGAGGCGATATTGGCCAGGTACAGCGCTTCTTCCACGGCGGTGTTGCCGCCGCCGATCACGGCGACCTTCTGGTTGCGGTAGAAGAAGCCGTCGCAGGTGGCGCAGGCGCTGACGCCCTTGCCGGAAAATTTTTCTTCACTGGGCAGGCCCAGGTACTGTGCCGAAGCGCCCGTGGCGATGATCAGCGCATCGCAGCTGTAGGTAGAGGAACCCTTGAG
>CAYGOX010000438.1:1911-2688 GCA_964351485.1 uncultured Halioglobus sp. | reverse complement strand
TTGATACCTACGTAAGCGCGCGGCATGCGTTCGATATCATCCTCGGTGTTGTTCCACAAATTACAGACACCACCGTTGGCGACAATACTCAACACCGGCAGTTCAGGGTGATTGACGATTACATCGACCGCACCTTCAAACTTGTTGCCCGAGTCCACCGGGTCGAACAAAACCGCGCCCCTGATTTTGTTAGAGCCGCGCAGCAGCATCTGTTTGACCACCAGTGATGCGTGCAGCCCTCCCGCCGAGTGACCGGATATAACTACCGCGTTGGGGATGGGTCCCTCAGGCGATACGGGGGGATTGTCAATCAGCTGGTTAGCGACTGCGTAAGCAAGAGTTTCGTTCCCGCCACTGGCATCGATGGTTGGCGCCAGCACCACAATGCCCCGCTTCATGTACTCAAGGCTGACGTCGCGCATCATCTCGCGTCCCAGTATCCCGAAGCCGAAGCCGTGGACCATATAGGCAAAGCCTATGGCCGGCTGCGAGGGAATATACCAGTCAGCATCCACGCTTACACCGCCCAGCGTGACTGTCTCTTCGTAGACCTTACCGTGTTCGTTTTCCAGCACCACACCGGCCAGCGCCGGCATAGGCATGCCGCAGACAAGCGCAGCAGCGAGAACTATTCTTATTAACGGACTGTTCATGCAATCACCATTTTGTATCAATAGCTGTGCAACCAAAAGCTAGACCCAATACAATAGTATCAAAGTGAAAGTTGCGCACGCTTTTGGAGTGAACCCTTAAGAGTTGAAATCGGCCGCCGCATTA
>CAYGOX010000438.1:0-1901 GCA_964351485.1 uncultured Halioglobus sp. | reverse complement strand
TGCCAACCGGCCGTCCCTTTAATTGACCTTATCAGAAGCCAATTTCTGTTCAAATTCCACTGGCGGTATATACCCCAGCGCCGAATGGATTCGGCTGCGATCGTATCAATCTGGGCCACTTAACCCGGCAGCATCTGTAAGTTTCCCTTGAGATAACCCCTTGCCTTTCTTGAACTTGCCGCTAAGATGCGCCTCTGAAAGCTCTCCTCATCATCGATTGGTCGAAGGTTAACCGCCTTCTGGCTCACCATCTTGTTGTTTTCTATAGATTTTCTATAGAACCGGCACTCGCCGATAACGGGGGAAATGGATAACACTGAATTCACGATGGCAATTCCCTCATGAGGAGCCTGCCGTCAAACCAAAGGATACCAACCGCACCATATGCTGACCGTAAACAAACTCGAAAAAATCATCGAACTCGAAAACCAACTTCGCAGCGAGTACCAGGACAAACTGGACGCCGATCACGCAGAGGCCGAACGCGCCCGGGACGAACTGACCGAACAGCGCCAGCAACTCCAGGCCACCATCGACCAGCAGATAGAGACCATCAAGGAACTCTCGGCGAAGAGCACCGCCAATGACCAGGTGGAGCAGCGCAACCGTGAACTCACCAATCGCAGCGAGAAGCTGCAGGGCGAAGTCTCTACACTGAAACAGCGCGTGAAGGCGCTACAGAAGGAACTCGCTAAAGAACGGGAGCGAATGAAAGAGCTCACCCAGTACGATCCCGTGCGGATGAAGAAGAACCTGGACGCCAATAAGAAGAAGCTGGCGGAAAAGACCAAAGCGAACGAGTTACTTCAGAACTCGCTGAAGGAAGCCAGGTCCGAGAAGGCCGATTTACAACGCGAGCTCAAAGGTGTGGAAGAAGAACTGGCGACGCTTCGGGCGGAACTGGGTGCCGAGGAAGAGGCGGCTTAGTCGGCAGAGACCAAAGTCCCGATTCACCACGGCAAGCACCTCCGGGTAGAGCATTTCAGCCAAAAATCGGGCGCATTTTTCCAGAGCGTTCCACTCTTTCCAGGGTGCCTGGCCCCGCCAAATGCCAGACCAACTGCCCGAAGGAAAGATCCGTGCAGATTCGCGGCGGCAGACTGGGTTATTATTCAGTTCAACTCCCCGGTCTGCATTGCTGCAATTCAAAATCCTATGTACTTACACAACCACTTAAAGCAAGTTTGGCTCGACGACCTCCGGGCTCGTTGCACTCTCCTCAGCCTAGCGGTAATGACCCTGTGCCTCACCGCTTGTGCACCATTTCAAAGCCCGCGCACTGCCCTGGAAGATCTCGCAGAACCGCCGCCGTTTCCGCAATTCGCTCTCTATCCCGCCGAGGAGCCTGTTATCTCGTCGGGCATGGCCGGACTTCCGATCATGGTGTTCGACCCGCATGTCTATGCCGATGACGAGGGCTACCATCTCTTCTACACAACTTCATTTTGTCGGCGCCCCTACTCCTACGCCTATACCTGGGATCCAGCCGCCCCGGACTACTGCAATATTGTTAATGCACCAGGCAGCATCGGCTATGCGTTTTCCTCCGATCGCGGACTCAGTTGGGAATTCAGGGATACTCCGGTCGTAATGCCCGCGTACTCAGGCTTTGACTCCGCCAAGATCGAAACCGCTCACGTTTTTCGCCTTGGCGACACACTCTACCTCAGCTATAGCGCCGACGGGGATGCAGGCGGCCGCAAGCTCCCGGGGCGTTATCAAATCGGCATTGCAAAACTCGCACTCGGCAAGCGATCGCTGCGTAAAGCCCTGCTCGAAGAAGGCGCCACTTTTGCACGTAGAACCAGGCCACTGCTGGAGTACAGCATGGAAGAGGGCCAACTCAATAACAACGTGCAGGAACCCAGCGTTGTTATCCGCGATGACCGCATTGAGCTCTA
>CAYGOX010000437.1:0-2709 GCA_964351485.1 uncultured Halioglobus sp. | reverse complement strand
AGTCATGGCAAAGGCGGTGCGCTACGGTTGGCAGGAGAGTGAAGTTAGCTCGCTGCTCTCGAGCCCTTAGACCGACTTAATCAGGTACCCGGTTACTCTGCCAAGGCTCAAAGTGTATTCTTGAAAACGACTCCACCCTTCATGATCAGGTCGAATTTTTCCTCGTACTCCGTCATCACGGACATGTCTTCGAGTGGATTACCTTCAATCAGAAGAAGGTCGGCATGTGCGCCCTTCTCAATCACGCCCAGCTTACCAGGGTAGGGATTGCGCGGGCCGGACAAAGCCAGCAACTGACCGGCCTTTGAGGTTGCCTGGCGAAGAATTTCAGCATTATCAAACCACCTGGTCCGGAGCATGAACTCTTCATTCGCCCGCGCAATCATTGCCGGGGACGTGATGATGTCCGTGCCAAACACAATATTCTCAAAGCCGATTTTTTTTGCCATCGTGAACATCTGGTCAATGCCGTTGTAGGCTGCATTATGCCTGGCCTTCATTTCATCGTTAAAACCTGCCGGATGAAAGGTGTAGACGATAACCTGTGGCGACAGCCAAACGTCGTGTTTCTTCATCAGCCGCATGGCCTTCTCGTCTATCAGATTACCGTGCTCGATGGACTTCACACCATTCTCGACGGCGCGAACAATACCCTCGGAGTTGTATACATGCGCGGTGACATACGTGTTCCAGTCACTCGCGGCCTCCACTGCGGCGCGAATTTCATCGGCGGTGTACTGGGTCGTATCCAGCGGGTCAGCGTAGGACCCGGTTCCGCCACCAACGGCGATCTTGATCTGCGACGCACGACGGCGCAGCACCTCGCGCACCGTTTTGAGAACCTCTTCACGCCCATCGGCGACAGCAACGTGGAAGTATTTCATCGGCACGCTGGGCTCGAATTCGAGTGTCGCTGGCCCTTGCGCATCAGTGCGATGATCGGAATGCCCTGAAGTTTGCGAAATCATCGGCCCGGATGAGTACACTCGCGGCCCCTTCAGTATGCCTTCATCGATCGCCCGCTTCAGTGAAAACGAGTTCCCGCTGAGTTCACGGACCGTCGTGAAACCCCGCATCAGATACTTTTCCGCAACTGTAGAGGCGACATATGCCCAGTACTCGCGATCGGAGGTAAATCCGACACCGAAGGACATCTGCAACATCAGATGCGCGTGCATATCTGCCAGCCCTGGCGTCATAACGCGGCCATCGGCGTCTATAATTGTCGTCCCTTCCGGCACATCGAGACCTTCTCCGATGGCAGCGATAAGACCGTCTTCTACGAACACGTCGTGGCCATCGATGAGTTCTGCCCGGACGCCATCGAATATTCTCGCTCCGATGATTAGCGTGCCTGGATCGGCTTTGTCCTTTGCCGTGGCAGTGGTAGCCAGAAGAGTCGCCATACAAGCACCACTGAGTATTCGACAAAGCACAGTCAGCTTGAGATTCATGAATTGACTCCAGTTTTTATAAGAATGGTTTCGGCTGGGTATAACATCGTATCGCGCACTGACCCAAGGCTTGAAGCGAAAAATGCGGACGTTTTTTATTCCGCCAGAACCGCAGAAAAACCGAGAACGCCAGGACCTGCGCTGGGTTTTCAGGTGATCACTTGTTACAGCTTTGCTCTTCCCCAAAACCGGCATCCCGATTCCTGCCTAGGATATCTCGCCGGACAATTCTCTCGAAATCATCATATTGTTCCACATGCGGCCAGTGCGCAGAGTGCTCAAAGCTATAGAAGCGTTTCAACGGCGCTCGCAACTTGTCAAAGTAGATTCTGGCCTGGTGATGCGTAGTCTGGTAGTCATGTTTTCCCTGGAATATAAACACGGGTAGCGTTTGCTCGGGAACACTGTCACTCAGATCGATTTCAAGAATATGGGGCCACAGTTGCTCAAGGCTGACCCTTAACGCAAGCTCATTGATATCACGTTCTCGCTGCGTGTAGTGCCGCAGACTAGCCATGCCTTTCGCGTACTCGTCAGCAGCCACTGCCCTGTCATAACGCGCTCCGCGAAAGTAGTGCACCAACGGACGATTGACGACCAGATACTCAAGCCAGGGGGCCACAGCAGTCGTCTGCGGCAAGCTTAACTGATCGATAGCAGCGGTTATTTTCGGATCATGCTGTTCCTCGCTACTGGCTTTCAGCCAGGAGAGCGTCTCGGCTTCGGACAGTGCCTGGTTGCTACTCTGTCCAACCCCGATGTAGGCGTGAAACAGTTCGGGGTGGCGCATCGCAGTATAGGAGCCCAGTACACTTCCCCAGGAATGCCCCAGTAGATAGATCTTCTCTTTGCCGAATCTGGACCTGAGATAGTCTGCTACTTCCGCCGAATCCGCTATCAGGCGATCAAGATTGATAGACGTGACATCCAGATCCGGCGGATTCGACATGCCCGTTCCGCGCTGATCCCAATATGCAACGGTGAACAAACTTTCTATCTTCCGCCACTGCGGGTCGTTATACAGTGCCGGGTATACCGGTCTGCCCGGCCCACCGTGGACATACAACAGCACCGGATTGCTGGCGCTGTTACCGCGGATAACGATTCCCTGGGGAATTCCACCGATTGAAGGTCGTTCTACCAGTGCAAGCGGTGGCGCATCTTCACATGGCGGCGAAATGGGCAGCCCATTTCCAGCATGCCCCGTTATAGCAAGGAGCAGGAGCGATAAAACAAGCGTGACACACACTGTGTA
>CAYGOX010000436.1:1417-2711 GCA_964351485.1 uncultured Halioglobus sp. | reverse complement strand
AGCTCCAGGAATATCGAGCCGATACGGTCTGAGCTGCCACCCAGGTCGGTACCGCTGTCACCCGGGAGATTCGTTTGCGTATTGATGAATCGAATGCCCGGTATGTCGAGTATTTCCCGCTCAACTTCCAGCACAAGGTCATTGACTTCACTGGCCGCAAAGTTGCCCTGGCCAAGAACAGACACTGTGACAAACTGTGGGTCGGCGTCTGAAAAGAATATTGTTCCCGCACCGTATCTGCCGTACGCCCAGAAGATGCTCCCCAGCAGCGAGAAGATGATAACGAGAGTTGTGATGGGACGACTGCATACGGCTGACAGCAAGCGTGCGAAGCGACCCGTGAACGTGCGCAACTCAGTCGGGTCGTCCGACTCCAGAGAGGCCCGCTGGTTTTCGGCCCGCGCAGCGTGAACCGAGGGTTGGCCAAGCAGGGAGCCGATGACCGGGCCGAACAGCAGCGCGTACAACAGCGACCCCACAAGCACGGTGAATACGGTTACCGGCAGGTACATCACGAACTGGCCCGGAACGCCGGGCCAGAACAGCATGGGTAAAAAGGCCGCCAGGGTCGTGGCGGTCGAGGCGGTCACGGGCCAGAACATGCGCTTCACCGACTCAGCGTAGGCCTGCCGGTGCGCTGTACCCTCGGCCATTCTTCGATTGGCATACTCTGTCACCACGATCCCGCCATCGATAAGCATGCCCAGGCCCAGCAACATGCCGAACATCACCATGAAGTTGAACGTGTAGCCGAGAAGATAGATGACGGTAACTGAAAACAGTAGCGAGAACGGAATGCCCAGGCCAACCACGAGTCCACTGCGAAACTCCATGGCTGACACCACAATGACCATCACGACGGCGATGGCGGTCAGGATATTGCCTTCCAACTCCTTGACCTGGGTGGTGGCGAATTCGGCCTGGTTCTGTGAGGTGATGATCTCGATGCCGGCGGGCAGCGTGTTTTTGGAGGCCTCAACGCGCTCCATGGCGTCCTAAACACTACCGATGATGTTGGAATTGGCGCGTTTCTTGACACTGATGGAGATGGTGTCACGGCCGTTATAGCGCGCGTAGCTGGTTCTGTCCTTGAATGTGCGCCTGACCGTGGCCACATCCCCAAGAGTCACGACCACGTCGCCGGCGCTGCGAATAGGCAGGGCCAGAATGTCCTGTGCCTGCTCGACCACCGCCGGTACCTTGACTGCGAAGCGTCCTTTGCCGAGATCTACGGCGCCGGCGGGAATCAGGCGATTGTTGCGCTGCAGGGTGCTGATGAGCTCTTCCGCCGAGA
>CAYGOX010000436.1:0-1407 GCA_964351485.1 uncultured Halioglobus sp. | reverse complement strand
GATGGTGACTTCCAGGACTTCCTCGCGCTGGCCCTGCATATCGGCGCTGAGCACCGATGGGATCGACTCAATCTCATCCTGTAACTGCCGCGCCGCCTTGTAGATACTGCGTTCGCTCGTGTTTTCGCCCACGAAGTTGATGAGCAGCATGGGAAACTCGTCGGCGGTAAGTTCGTTGACGAAGGGCTCTTCCGCGGTAGCGGGCATTTCGGTACTGGCGCGGTTGACTGCCTCGCGTGTATCTGCGATGGCGCGGCTGAGATCGTGGGACACGTCGAATTCAACGAAGAACGAAGCCATTCCCTCGGTCGCGGTGGATTGCAGCTCCACCACGCCCTCGAGCTTGCGCAGCTCGGCCTCCATCGGCTGTACCAGCAATCGTTCAGCATCTTCAGGTGAAATGCCGTCGTGCACCACGCCCACGTAGTAGAACGGCAGCTCTACATGTGGGTCGTTGGCTATAGGGAGTGCCAGCCTTGCCATGACGCCGGCCAGCACCAGCACCGCGAGCAGGGACAGCGTGGTGCGGGTCCTGCCAAACGCGGTCTCGATCAGCGACTTCACAGGTTGGCCAGCTGGTCTGTTCGGGCGTTGCTGAAGACGGGCTCGACAATGTCACCGATGGCGACATATTCCTGTCCTACCGTTATGAGATTGACGACCTCTGGGAGACCTCGTATCCACAGGCCATCCGGGCCATTTTCTATGATCTCGACGGTTCGAAAGGCAACCCTGCTGGCATCATCGACAATTCTGAGCCCGAGCTCACCGGCGTCATCCAGAGAGAGGAGGGACGGTGACACCTGGTGCGCTGAAACCTGCTCCACTGGTACGCGCAGCGATACGGTCAAGCCTGACCTAAGTGCGTAATCCCCGTTGTCCACTGTAATCTCCACAGGATAGGTGCGCGTTACAGGATCGCTTTGCATGCCAACGAACGAGACTGTGCCAGCGATTTCCCTGCCGGTGGCAGTAGTTCCTTCGACCGGTTGTGCGTCAGTGAGATATTGCACTTCTGCTTCAGTCACATGGGCAACGATCAGCATCGGGTCGAGGTCGATCAGCGTGGCGCAGGGGGCCCCGGGAGTCGCGTAGTCGCCGATATTCATGTGCAGGTCTTCAACCACGCCGGAGAAGGGCGCCACGATGCCCGTCCTCGCCAGGTTGAGCTCCTGCCGATGAAGATTCGCCAGTGCGGCTTCCTGTCGTGCACTGGAGGCGGCGATGGCGACGTCCGAAAGCAGGCCCTGCTTGTTAAGCTTCAGGCTGCCCTGGTGTTCAATGCGAGCGGTCTGGAGCGCTGCGCGCGCCTCCTGCACCGCAACCTCTCGATCATCCACGGCGATCTCGCAGAGGAGATCGCCCGCCTGGACCCTCATTCCACGCTCCACCGGACGCGCAACGACG
>CAYGOX010000435.1:1868-2713 GCA_964351485.1 uncultured Halioglobus sp. | reverse complement strand
TCCTCTCCCGCCAATATTCCGTGTTTACTCAGAGCATTCATATTACCGAATATTTCGGTATAATAACCGATATTTTCGGTAATAGGGCCGCCATGATTGAAGCCATCGTAGGCAGCGAAGGAGCAGAGCGCGTACTGCTATTCCTCGCCGCCAGAGAACAAGCTTACGCGCGGGAAGTCGCGCTTGCCTGGGATATGGATGTAAGCACCGCGCAGAATCAACTCAAGCGGATGGAGCGAGATGGGCTGTTGGTCAGCAGGACGGTCGGCCGTACGCGCGTGTTCGAATTCAACCCTCGCTATGCATTCAAGGACGAGGTGCAGGCGCTGTTGAAGAAAGCTCTGGAGCGCCTGCCTCCCAAGCTCCGTGAAGAACTGGTATTGCGACGGACACGCCCACGTCGTACCGGAAAGCCGTTTTAATGGATATCAGTACGCTCGGTCGAGCAGAAATGACGGTAGCGCTGTCCCAAATAGGCTTTACTCCCAACGAGAGGCAACCCAGGTACTTCACACATCCAGATTGTCAGTGGTCGGTCGAGTTCCCCACTGCACCGCTTGCCATCGGGCGCGAGATCATTGGTGAGAAACAGGTGGCTGAAAAAGAAACCTCTACCGGTACACTTCGGCTTCTGAGTCCCACGGACACGATAAAGGACCGGCTGCTGTGGTGGTATTTAGAGAACGACCCGCAATGCTGGGAGCAGGCACTCGAGATTGCACGCAACCACAAAGTACGCTGGGCCGATTTGAAAAAATGGCACGAAGGGGAAGGCTATGCAGATCGACTTGCGGTGTTCAGAGGAGCGCTAGCGGAAAATTAAGCGACAAATCTATCGGGCAAGA
>CAYGOX010000435.1:281-1858 GCA_964351485.1 uncultured Halioglobus sp. | reverse complement strand
CTGCCCCGCTTGCCATCGGGCGCGAAACTCCCTGGGAACGCGAGATTCTCACAAGGGAGGCTACTGCTGTCGCACTTCGAACCTCAAGCCACACGAAGACAATTGCTTTGCTGGTTTCCGAGTCTAGAGTGATCTGCCCGCATTAACTGGTCCAGGTTGAATGTTAGTTTGCGCAGCCTCTTTCTGCATGGACAGTATCGTTTCCGAGGCGGGTGGCCTGTATCCGAGTGAGCTGTGCGGCCGCTCGGTGTTGTAGAACACCCGCCACTGCTCGATCAGTACCTGCGCCTCACGGAGCGTGTAAAACAGCTCCTTATTCAGCAAAACATTCCTGAGCTTGTCGTTCAAGGACTCGCAGTAGCCGTTCTCCCATGGACTTCCGGCGCGATGTAGATCGTTTTGGTGCCCAGGCGATGTAGCGAACTCCTGAGTCACGCCGACCATTTCCGGGCCATAGTACGAGCGTATGTGCTCGGGGATACCGTGGGTCTCCATCAGGTCGGCAATGACATCGATCGCATCCCTGCCCCGGACGCTCCGCGCCACGTGAATAGCCAGGCACTCCCGGGAATACCCGTCGATGACCACCATCAGCTTGATCGGGCGTCCGTCATGGGTACGATCAAACACGAAGTCCCTCGACCACACGTGGTTGCGGCGCTCTGGTCTGAGCCTGATGCAGGAGCCGTCATCCAGCCACAGCCGGCCCCGTTTGGGCTGCTTCTGGGGGACCCCGAGCCCCTCGCGCCGCCAGATACGCATGACCCGGCCATCGCTGACCTACCAGCCTTCAGACTGCAGCAGGGGATGCACCCTGCGGTAGCCATACCGCCCGTACTGACCCGCAAAGCGCAGGATGTAGGCTGTCAGGGCCGCCTCATCCTCACGCGGCTGAGGAACATACCTGGCGGTGTTACGGGAAATGCTCAGCGCCCTACAAATGCACCGCTCCGAGTAACCCAGCGCTCTCACGTGGGTGACTGCCTGGCGCCTGCGCGCCGGGCTCAGTATTTTCCCTCGGCGACCTCCTTGAGGATCAGCTTGTCCACTGTCAGGTCGGCGACGGCCCGCTTCAGGCGGGCATTCTCGGCTTCCAGCTCTTTTAATCGTTTGGCCTGATCCACCTTCATACCGCCATATTCCTTGCACCAGCGGTAGTAGGTCTGATCGGTGACGCCCAGCTGTTTACAGGTCTCTGTGACGGTCTTGCCCCGTGCCAGCAGTACATCGGCTTCGCGGAGCTTGTGAATGATCTCTTCGGCGTTGTATCGTTTCTTTGACATGATACAGATCTCCTCAATTGGCTTTTTACCACTTTAGATCTGGACCAAGAAATCTGACTAGGTCAATAGAGGGCTAAGTTCCTGGCAGTTAACGCTAAAGCGTCTCGGCTGCCAGCGTGTGAGTACACGGATACTCGTGACCTACTGAAAGTTCACTGGATGTATCACTCGGCGGTAAGCAAACTTTACTCTTAATTGCTAGTCTTTGGCGGTATCTGGTTTGCGCTCAGCACTAACCTGATCTCAGGATAAATTCGTTTACTGAGTGAAGTAGGTAGGTTGCCTAGGATCGGC
>CAYGOX010000435.1:0-241 GCA_964351485.1 uncultured Halioglobus sp. | reverse complement strand
TGACCCGGAACTTTGGAGAAAAAGGATGGCCCTGTCTCAATCAGATCAAGTCGACTCTGAAGCTCAGGTTTCATCGCGCGCACGAAAGATGCAGTTAGATGAACATCGTCGCCAAAAACAGTTAACCCATCGCGAGTTCGCGCAGCGCATCGCTGCCCTGGGCAAATAAGGCTGTTAAGGTTGAGTACGTGAGCATTAGGAAAATCTCTAATCGCCTGCTCTAGGTATCCTGCTACGTCTT
>CAYGOX010000434.1:0-2721 GCA_964351485.1 uncultured Halioglobus sp. | reverse complement strand
CGTAGCCGATGGCGCGCTGCCACGCCGGGGTGCCGTGCGCGCCCGAGGTCCAGCGTGAATCGCCAATCGTCACGTGACTATTGTCGCGCGCCTGGCGCAGCCCGGCCACGCAATCGAGCAGCGTACTCTTGCCACAGCCGCTGGGTCCGTAGATGACGGTGATGCCGGTGCCGGGCAGCGCGAGGTTTACATCCAATGTAAAGGCGTTGTCGCCGCTGCAGTGCAGCGCCAGTTGCAGGTTGTCCGCCGTGCTCATGTCGGCACCCGCAGCCGCGCGCTGTCGTCGCGCCGATAGAGCAGGAATAAGAGGGCCAGCGAGAACACGACCAGGCCGGCGGCCAGCCGGTGCGCCTGCGCGAAGTCCAGCGATTCCACCGCGTCGTACAGCGCAATTGACAGCACCTGTGTTTCACCGGGAATGTTGCCCCCGATCATCAACACTACGCCGAATTCGCCAACGGTGTGCGCAAAACCGAGGCTGGCGGCGGTGACAAACGTGCGGCGTGTCATCGGCCACACCAAAGACACAAACTGGTCGTGCGGGTTGGCGCCCAGTGTGGCGCCCGCCTGCAACACCCCGGCGGGGATGCGCGCGAACGCGTTTTGCAACGGCTGCACCACGAAGGGCAGCGAGTAGATCACGGAGCCGATCACCAACGCGCTGAAACTGAACGCCAGTTGCGAGCCGGTGAGCTGCTGCCATAACGCACCCAGCGCGGTGTCGGGCGCGAACATGAGCAGCAGGTAAAAACCCAGTACGGTCGGCGGCAGGATCAGCGGCATCGCCACCAGCGCTTCAATCAATGCAGCGCCAGGACCCGCGCGCCGCGCCAGCCACCACGCCAGTGGCGTGCCGATCAATAGCAGCAGCACGGTTGTGGTGGAGGCCAGGACAACCGTCAGGGTAATCGCGTCAATTTCGGTGGCGCTCAGGGACAAGGCAGGTAGCCGGCGTTGCGTAACTGTGCCTGCACGGTATCACTTCTCAACCATGCCATATAGGCATCGGCGGCGGCGCTGCGTGTCAGCACCAGCGAATACTGCGCGATGGGCGTGTGCCAGTGCGCAGGCACGGGTATGAATGGGTTGTCCGCGTGCGGAGGCAGCACCAGCGACAGTGGCACCAGCGCCAGGTCGACGGCGCCGCTGTGACGAAACTGGTAGGCCTGAACTGCGTTGTTGCCGCGCACGAGCTTGCGACCGCCGCCACTGGCAAATTCGTCGCGCGCCAGCACGGTCATCGCCGCGCGGCCATAGGGCGCGGTGGCCGGGTTGGCGATGGCCAGCGAGAGGGCTGGATTGGACAGCTGCGACAGTGTTGGGGCGTCGCCCGTCAGGGCGAGTTGTCCCAGCGCGTAGCAGGCAAGGTGGGTATCTGGCAGCGCGCGCTCGCGCTGCACCCGGCGCGGCGCGTGTTCGTCGGCGGAGAAAAAGACATCGAAGGGTGCGCCCTTGAGCAACTGGGTGGCCAGCACGCCGGAGGATGCGCTGCTGAGCACCACGCGGTGCCCGGTCTGCGCTTCGAACTCAGGGGTGAGCGCCGCCAGCGTCGGTTTGAAATTCGCCGCCACTGCCACGCGCAGGCGTTCGGCGTAAGCGCCGCTCGCCAGGGCCAGGAAGAGAATTGTCAGCGTGGTCCGCGCCAGCAGCATACGGGGTGTTCCGGTATCGGGCGAAAATCAGGGGTCAGCCCCCGGGGCTGGGCGTGCGCGCCAGGCACCAGACCTGCACGTCGCGCGCACCGGCACGCTTGAGCACACGCGCCACCTCCGTCGCTGTTGCGGTGGTGGTCATCACGTCGTCGACCAGGGCGACGCGCAGGTTGTCACATGGTCTGCGTACTGTAAAGGCGCCTACCAGGTTGTGGCGCCGCTCCCCCGCGCTCATGCCGCTCTGCGCGCGCGTGGCGCGGGTGCGGCGCAACAGTTGCGGTTCGAACCGCGCGTTGCCGCCCGCACTGTCGGACAGTTTGCACAGCGCCTCGGCCAGCAGCGCCGACTGGTTATAGCCACGCCGCCAGCGCCGCAGCCAGTGCAGTGGCACCGGGGCGATGATGTCTACCGGCGGCGGCGCGCCGGCCGCGTCGTGCCACAGCCGGGCGAACACGCTGGTCAGATGCCGTTCGCCGCGAAATTTCCAGCGGTGTACCAGGTGGGCAAGGTGCTCGTCGTACACCCAGGGCGCAATGGCGCGGCCGAAGGGGGGCGGTTGGATCTGGCAGTGGCCACAGGGAATACCGGTGGCGGCCAGCACGTTCAGCGGCAGGGCGCAGCGCGGGCAGGCGGTGTCGTTGCTCGGCAGGTCGCCCTCGCAGCCGGTGCACAGCGCGTGATCGCGGTCGCTGCGCAGGCCGCACAGCACGCAGTAGTGGGGCAGCACGGCGGCCGTGAGGCCCGCCAGAAAGCTGTTAACCAAGATGCGCCCTCCAGGTTGACAGGGGCCGGGCCGGCGCTATCATAAAGCCTCGTTTTTCCAATGACTTACCGGACTTTTCCATGGCTCACACCGCGCCTTCTGCTATTAATGACGATGTTGACGCCCGCGCGATCGGCGCCGTGCGTCACAACTGGACCCAGGCCGAGGTAGAGGCGCTGTTCGCGCAGCCCTTCAACGACCTGCTGTTCCAGGCCCACACCGTTCACCGGCAGTATTTTGACCCGAACCAGGTGCAGGTGAGCACACTGCTTTCCATCAAAACCGGCGCCTGCCCCGAGGACTGCG
>CAYGOX010000433.1:0-2739 GCA_964351485.1 uncultured Halioglobus sp. | reverse complement strand
GAGGGCGCTCCGAGCAAGATTCAGCACGTGTTCAGCAGTATTGGCTCCTTCATTCCCAAGGGCAGTATCGACGACCGGGTGGCCGCGCAGAGCAATCTGGCCGAGGTTGGCGTCGCCCTGGATCTACCACGTGATTACTCCGGCACGCCAACCCGGGAATACGCGAACCGCTGGCGCGACCTGACCGGCGGAATTCCCGACGCTGTCGAGCTCGGCTTCACGTCCGACGCCTTTGGCTTCGGCAAGGCCATCGCGCTCGAACTCTACGGCAAAAACTTCAACGAACTGCGCAGCACCGCCGCCGAGTTACGGCTTGCCCTGCAGGGCTATGACGGCGTTGTCGATGTGACGGACTCCTTCCGCGCGGGCAAGCAGGAAGTACAGCTGGCGCTGCTGCCCGAAGCCCGCAACCTCGGGCTAACCATGGAAGATCTGGGACAACAGGTGCGCCAGGCGTTCTACGGCTACGAAGCGCAGCGTATCCAGCGCGGTCCCGACGACGTCCGCGTCATGGTGCGCTACCCCGCTGATGAGCGCCGCTCACTGGGCGACCTGGAAGCCATGCGCATCCGCACCAGCGATGGCACCGAAGTGCCGTTTTCCAGTGTCGCGCAGGCGAGCCTGGGCAGGGGCTACACGACGATCTATCGCGTGGATGGCAACCGCGTTGTAACGGTTGAGGCGGACGTGGACCGCACCATCAACACCCCGGAGGCTATCCTTGGCAGCCTCCAGGAACGCGAGTTGAGCGACATCCTCGCCCGGCATCCCGGCGTCAGTTATGGACTGGCCGGCGAAGCCGAGGAGCGCAGCGAATCAATGGGCTCGCTGGTGAGCACGGCCGCCCTCGCCCTGCTCATCATCTATGCACTGCTGGCCATTCCCCTGCGCTCCTACCTGCAACCGCTGGTGATAATGAGTGTCATTCCCTTCGGCGCAGTCGGAGCAATTCTCGGCCACTTCTTCCTCGGCCGGGACCTGGTCTTCTTCTCCCTGCTGGGCATCATTGCGCTGTCCGGGGTTGTGGTGAATTCAAGTCTGGTGCTGGTGGACTACATCAATCGCCAGCGCAGTATGGGACACACGCTGTACGACGCGGTGAGTCACGCCGGTTCGGTGCGATTCCGCCCCATCGTCCTGACCAGTTTGACCACGTTTGTGGGATTGATGCCAATCATGATGGACAAGACCATTTCCACGCACATCTTCATTCCCATGGCGATCTCACTGGCCTTCGGCGTGCTGCTGGGCACGTTGATCACGCTGTTCCTCGTGCCCTGCCTCTACATGATCCTGTACGACTTCGTCGGCAAAAAAGAGGTCGACAGGCCGCCAGGGCACGAACCGCCGCACGCGCCGCCGGTGGAGAACCAGCCTGCAACCTGATTGATGCATTTAATCGTTATCTTAGTAGCAATTGATTAGGCAAGTTTTGTAAGCTGTACTAGTGTTACGAGGCGTAGCACCCATTCGTTGAATAATTGACTGGAGACTTCACTATGTCTTTGAAAGGCAGCCAGACCGAACAGAATTTGAAAGACGCCTTTGCCGGCGAATCCCAGGCCAACCGCCGCTACCTTTACTTTGCTGCCAAGGCGGACGTGGAAGGCTACAACGACGTGGCGGCGGTATTCCGCTCTACTGCCGAAGGCGAGACCGGTCACGCACACGGCCACCTCGAGTATCTCGAAGAGACCGGTGACCCGGCCACTGGCCTGCCTATCGGCAGCACGTCCGACAATCTGAAAGCGGCGATTGCCGGTGAAACCCACGAGTACACCGACATGTACCCGGGCATGGCAAAAACTGCGCGGGACGAGGGTCACGACGAAATCGCAGACTGGATGGAAACACTGGCCAAGGCAGAACGCAGCCACGCCAACCGCTTCCAGAAAGCCCTGGATTCCCTCGACGACTAGTCACTCCCCCGGACGGGCAGCATCGCTGCCCGTCCATCTATTTGTTCAATGACACGAAGGGGGTGACCCTTGCGAGAAGGTAGCCTGGAGGCCCCGACGCGGCACCCGGTCGACTGGCAGTCCGACGAATTCTGGGACCAGTCCTCACTCGATGAAGAACTTGAGCGCGTCAACGACATCTGTCACGGATGCCGTCGCTGCGTGAGCCTGTGCGACGCTTTCCCGACGCTGTTCGACCTCGTCGACGAGTCGGAGACCATGGAAGTCGACGGTGTCGCCAAATCCGATTACAACAAGGTCGTGGACCAGTGTTACCTGTGCGACCTGTGCTACATGACCAAGTGCCCCTACGTTCCGCCACACGAGTGGAACGTTGATTTCCCGCACCTGATGCTACGCGCCAAGGCCGTGCGCTTCAAAGCCGAGGGCGCCAAGCTGCGCGACCGCGTGCTGACCAGCACCGACCGCGTGTTCGGCATGACCTCGATTCCCCTGGTGGACGTCACCGTCAATGCGCTCAATGGCAACGCCACGTTTCGCAAGGCCCTGGAGTCCAGCGCAGAGATCCACCACGCCGCTCCCGTGCCGAAGTTTCACAGCAAAACGCTGCGCAAGCGCGTCAAGCCAATGGAACGCGCGATCGAGCCCACACCGGTCGGCGAGACCACGGGGAAGGTGGCGCTGTATGCGACCTGCTATGGCAACTACAACAGCCCCGAGATCGGGCCTGATTTCGTCAAGGTATTCCAGCACAACGATATCCATATCGAAGTGGTGCCCAAGGAACAGTGTTGCGGCATGCCGAAACTGGAGCTGGGCG
>CAYGOX010000432.1:0-2764 GCA_964351485.1 uncultured Halioglobus sp. | reverse complement strand
CCCTCCAAGCCACGTCCTTGTACGCGTAAAACCGGCCGATCAATGACCCGTCTTTGGCCGCCCTGGCCATAGATGAGAAAGTCGGCTTAAATTAAGCTGTACAACATAACAAAGCGCTAACTGGCGCCCACCGCCACCGCGATGGTCACAGCTTGCGCAAACACTCCCGGCGATCCCGCCCTCCCGCAAAGAGGAATCACCATGCACACTATAGCCCTGCTTCCGCGTTACCTGCACCGTACCGCTATCGCCGCCGGCCTGGCTCTGGCCGCCAGCCCGGTGACCGCCCAGCTCGTACTGGAAGAGATCATCGTCACCGCGCAGAAGCGCGAATCCTCGCTGCAGGACATCGCCGCCACGGTCAACGTTGTGGGAGGCGAAACGATTGACGACTTCCTGGCCTTCGACTTCGCCGACATCGAGGCGCTGACCGCCGGTGTCTCGCTCATCTCGCCGAATGCGCGCAACGCCACGATCTCCATCCGCGGCGTCTCGATCGACCCCGAATCCGGTGCCGATGGCACGGTGGACGTCTACTGGAACGGCGTGCAGGTCAATCCCAACATCGCCTTCAGCGAAATGTACGACATGGAGCGTATCGAGATCCTGCGCGGCCCGCAGGGCTCCCTGCAGGGCCGCTCCTCACCCGGTGGTGCGATCCTGACCCTGACCCGCGGCGCGAGCACCGATGAGGCCGACGGTTACGCCCAGGTCACGCTGAGCAACAACGACGGCGCCAACCTGCAATTCGCCTACGGCGCGCCGCTGGTCGAAGACGTGTTCGGACTGCGCGTGGCCGGCGTCTATGACATGAACGACAACCGCGGTGTCGACAACGCGGTGACCGGCGACGACGGCGAAAAAGAAGCCTACTCGGCCCGCCTCAGCGGCCTGTGGAACATCACCGACGATCTGTCGGCCAGCTTCGCGTACCAGTACCTGCAACGCGACACCGACGATCCCTTCGCCGTCTCCGGCACCGACTCGCTCGGCCAGCGCCCGACACTCGATGCGCAGGACGAAATCGCACTGGGCTCAAGCACCAACGTGTCGGACTTTGAATACGACATTGTCCACCTGACCCTCGACTGGTCCTTCGGCAACCACGATCTGAAATCCATCACCGGCTACAGCGACCAGACCCGGGAATACCTGCAGGACAACGACGTCGCCAACTATGTCACCAACCCGCTCGCGCTCACCACGCAGAACAGCGTGACCGAACAGGAAATCTTTATCCAGGAACTGCACCTGTCGTCTTCGGGCAATGCATTCTGGGACTACATGGTCGGCGTTTACTACCAGGATTCGGATGTCACGGCGGATTTCGTGGTGAACACAACCACCACGCTCGCCCCGAGCACCCCGGTGCTGGGCGCCTACCAGTTCACGCTGGCAACGCGTTCCTTCATTCCGGTGGAATCCGAACAGAAGAGTATTTTCACCTTCAACACTTTTAACCTGTCGGAAACGGTGCAACTGGATATCGGCCTGCGCTACACCGACTACGAACGTTTCCGCGCCGCCGAGGTGGCCTTCGATCACCTGCCCTACCTGCCGGCGCCCGCCAGTCTGCCGCCGGGTGTCCCGGCCGAGGTCGTGCTGAGCGGACTGGTTGACAGGGTAACCGCGGCGCTGCCGATTTCAGGCATTAACGCCGACAACCAGAACACCGAAGAGGACCAGTGGACCGGCTCGATCACCCTGCGCTGGGACGCGACCGAGGATATGTCCTACTACGCCGGCATCTACACCGGCTATCGCTCCAGCGGCATCTCCATCGTGCCCTCCCCCAACGTGCAGTTCCTGCCCAACGGCCAGGACGACATCCTGCACGACGCGGAGGACAGCCTGGCCTACGAAATCGGCTTCAAGGGCAACTTCCTCGATGGACGCGCGTCGCTCAACGGCGCGCTCTACTACCAGGAATACGACGGCTACCTCGGCTTTGTGCGCGGCGTGGAAGTACTCAACGACCAGGGCCTGCCCGTGGTCCTGCCCGGCGGCCTGATCTTCAACGGCGACGCGATCACCTACGGGCTGGAACTGGACGGGCGCATCCTGATTTCCGACAACTGGTCTGCCGGCGGCGCGTTCGCCTGGAACAAGGGTGAGTGGGACGGCGCGGAACAGCCCTGCAACATCCGTGAACCCGGCGAGATCATCGGGCGCTGCGACCTCGACGGCGAGCGCATCGGCGGCGAGCCCGAATGGTCGCTTTCACTCTATTCTGAATACACGATGCCGCTGTCCGGCGGCTCGGAAGCCTACGTGCGCGGCCTCTACAAGTACACCGACGAGCGCGGCAACATCTCGGCCTCGGCAGGCATCGGCGATGTGGTCGACGAATTCGACGCTTACGCCATCGTCGACCTCTTCGTGGGCTGGCGCTCGGCGGATGAGAAATGGGACGTGAACGTGTTCGGCAAGAACCTGTTCGACGAGGACAAAGTCATCTTCCAGAACGGCCCCGATCAGTACGACCAGCAGTTCAGCGGCGGGTCTTATACCCAGACCAATATTCTGCAGGCGCAGCAGATTGGTGTTTCTGGGCGCTTTAATTTCTAGCGGTTTGTTGGTGACTTAACGATGAGGGCGGCATTTATTGTCGCCCTTTTTTTATTGTTGGTTACGAGTACTGGTTTCGAAAGTGGCTCCTTGACACTGCTCACGCTATCGATGGAGCGGTAAAGCCGTGACGGGGACGCTAAAGCGCCATCCATGGCTGCTCGGCTCGGCCGTCCATGGCCTCGCACGCCCCGTC
>CAYGOX010000431.1:0-2768 GCA_964351485.1 uncultured Halioglobus sp. | reverse complement strand
TCATGGGGTAGAACGGCTCGCTGGTGATGTCGTCGCGCCGCAGGGTTTGCTCGACATCCTGAACCAGGGCCGGGGAGATATTCACCATAAAATGGTTCGGCGTGTCGTCGGGCAACTGGGTCTGCCACTCATCGATGAGCGAGGTCCGCACCAGTACCAGCACCAGCAGCAACATGATGGCCATCCCGAAGATCACCACCTGCAGGGCGTTGGCGGTGCCGCGCCGCTGCAATCCCGCCAGCGCCAGGCGCCAGATACTGCCGGCGCTCATGCCGACGATCCGGCCACCGCGTAACAGGGTTAACGCCAGCACCAGACCCAGCGCGATGGTGACCGCCAGTCCGGCCAGCACCGCTGCAGTGAGCCGCCAGTCGCGGCTGTACCAGAGCATCAGCGCGGCGATGGCCACCAGCCCGAGCGCATAATCGGCCAGCGACCGACGCGCTTCCAGGGGCAGGTCGCGCCGCAGCACACGCAGCGGACTGGCCTGCGCGAGACGTCGCAGCGGCGGCCAGGCAAAACTGAGCAGACAGACCAGCGCGGTGGTGCCGCCTATCGCATACGGCCGCAGGCCGGAGGGCCCGGGGCGCACCGGCAACTGGTCACCGAAAAGATCAAAGAACACCGATTGCATGGCCCACCCCAGCGAGCACCCAAGCAGCGTCGCCACGGCGCCGAGCAGTACCAGGCCGGTGCCGTACAGGCGGTTGATATCAGTTGAGGTCGAGCCCAGGCTTTTCATGATGGCCACGTAATCGTGATGCCGCTCGCTGAAACGGCGCGCCGCCAGCGCCACAGCGACACCCGCCAGCACCACCGCCAGACTGCCGGCCAGCAGCAGAAAACGCTCCGCGCGCGCGAGCGCATCGGCGATGCCCGGCTGCCCCTCGTTCACATCGATCCAGGACTGGCCCTCGGCCAGCTGCGGCGCGAGCCATTCCCGGAATGACGCGATCGCGCCGGGCTCGCCGGCATACAGGTGGCGGTACTCGACGCGACTGCCGGGCTGGACGACATTGGTCGCGGGGATATCCCGGTAGTGCATCAGCACCCTGGGGCCGTAGCCGTAAAAAGACGCCGCCTGGTCCGGCTCGGTCCGGGCCGCCGCCGAGACGGTAAACGAAGCATCGCCCACGGCAATCTCATCGCCCATCGACACATCCAGCAGTGCAAACAACCGCGAATCCAGCCAGACCTCGCCCGGGCCCGGACCGGTCGCGGCTGGCAGGGCCTGGCCGAACGGCTCACGGCTGACGGTCAGCTCGCCGCGCAGTGGGTAGGCCGAGTCGGCGGCCTTGATCGACGCCAGGACCATCCCCTCCTCCCCCGCATACACCATGGAGGGAAACTGCAGCGTCCGGGCGGTTGTCAGTCCGCGTGAGCGCGCTTCGTCGAGCCATTGCTCCGGCAATGCCCGCCCGCCGCGCACGACCGCGTCGGCAGCGAGGAACCGATGGCTCTCCTGCACCAGCGCACTTTGCAGGCGCGAGGTGAACGCACTGATACCGCTGACCACACCGACCGCGATCACCAGGGCCATGACCAAAATGCCCAGTTCACCGCCGCGCCAGTCGCGGACCAGCATTTTCGAGGCGGTCACCGCCACGGCTCAGGCGTCCACCAACTCGCCGGCGTCCAGCCGGAGGCAGCGCTCACAGCGCGCCGCCAACGCCGGATCGTGCGTGACGAGCACGAGGGTTGCGCCCTCCTGCGCGTTGAGATCGAACAGCAGGTTGACGATGTGCTCGCCGGTGGCGGTATCGAGGTTGCCGGTTGGCTCATCGGCAAACAGGATGCCGGGGCGGGTCGCAAAGGCGCGCGCAATCGCCACGCGCTGCTGTTCACCTCCGGACATCTGGCGAGGATAATGCCCGGTGCGCGCGCCGAGACCGACCCGTTCGAGGTAGGACTCGGCCAACGCTCGGGCATACTGCTCCCCGCGCAACTCGAGCGGCAGCATGACGTTTTCCAACGCAGTCAGCGCCGGCAGCAGTTGGAACGACTGGAAGACGAAGCCGATATGGCGCGCCCGGAACGCGGCGCGGCCGTCTTCGTCCAGAGAGCCCAGCACCGTCCCGTCGATCGTCACCGTCCCGCCCGATGCCTCGTCGAGCCCGGCCAGCAGTCCCAACAGCGTAGACTTGCCCGAACCGGACGCACCGATAATCGCCGCCGACTCCCCCGACTTGATTTCCAGTGTGATCCCTTTCAGTATCTCGAGCTCCGCGCCCGCCATCGGTACGCGCTTCTGGAGATTGTCGGTCTTGATCATGCGTTCCCACCTTTACCCACTGCTACGCTGCTTCGCGCTGTTTGGATGGCTCGTGCTGTCCGCCACTGCCAGCGCCGCCACGAAAGACGAACCGCGTATCCTGGTACTGGGCGACAGCATCAGCGCCGCCTATGGTATGTCCCTGGCCCAGGGATGGGTAGCGCTATTGGAAGAACGACTGGCACCGGCCTATCCCGGGATCACCCTGATCAACGCCAGCATCAGCGGCGCGCCTGCCCGCACTGCTGGAACAGCACAAGCCCGACATCCTGCTCATCGAGCTGGGCGGCAATGACGGCCTGCGCGGCTATCCCGTGCCCAGGTTGCGCGACAACCTCGCGCAAATGGTGCAGCTGGGACGCGATGCGGGCGCCCGCGTCATGGTGTTGCCGATGGAAATTCCTCCGAACTACGGTTCGCGTTACACCGGCGCCTTCCGCGACAGTTTCGCCCGGGTGGCCGAAGAGGCAGGCGCCACGCTGGGGCCCTTTATCCT